>JAAUTF010000344.1 GCA_012031775.1 Candidatus Altimarinota bacterium
GTTCCAATGCCGACGATGATCGGCAGCAAAAGTGCCAGCACGGTATTGCCGCGCTGCTTTAGTGCCCGACCAGCCAGCCCGGCGCCAATACCCGCCCCGACACCCGCCCCGATAATTGCTCCGTAAACCTGGAGTGTGAGCACGCCCATCCCCATACCGGAGTTCATAAACGCGAAACCGACACCTAGATATAGCACCAGAGCCAATACGATTGCACCTACCAATGCGCCGACAAACTGAGCCAGCAGACTCGGCACCGTAACCCTATCTGTTGTGGCCGATGACATCATACGCCTCCTCATAGAATGACCTCAATGATTTGTAGATATAGTAATCCCAAGAGGTTGTAGTAAGGGGTGGTGCGAGCGCGCGGCGTAGCTGTGCGCTCGCACCACCAGCTTCTCCACCAACTGTTTAGGATTGCTGTATACAAACTAAGGTTTATCAGCCGCCTCACTGCGCTCATCGGCAACCGCAGCCTGTTGCTGCTTAACAGCCTGCTTCGACTGCAAGAGCCGCGCGCGTAGGCGACCCCACCAGAGCTGGCGTGGCGGGGCTGCGGTGAGATCAGGCGTGATCGGCGGTGGGAAGGGCGGCAGCCCTTGGAGCTTGCGGTAGGTGTAACTCAGAATCTCGCGGCTCATGGCGATCACCGGTGTGGCCAGTAGTGCGCCGAGAATGCCCGCTGACGTCCCGCCGATCAACACGCCGCTCATCACCACTAGCGCCGGTAGCTCCACCGCCTCGCCGAGTACCCGCGGCACGATGATGCTGTTCTCGAGTTGCTGCACGAGCACGTAGAAGCCGATCACGAGCAGGGCCAATACGAAGTTGTTCACCGGCAAGTAGGTCGATCCCTGCAAAAGAGCAACGATCACAGCGGGAATCGTAGCGACGACCGGCCCCAGGTTGGGCACAACCTCTAAGAGCCCGGCGATGATCGCCAGGCTCATCGCCCCGGGTACACCGAGAATTGAGAGACCAACCCAGACCACAAGGCCGATGATGATCATCAGCGTGACCTGGCCACGGAAAAATGCGACCCAGACCCTGCCGATGCGGTGGAGCAGTTCGACGATCTCGGGGCGGTAGATCTCCGGTAAGGCCGCGACCAGCGCTTCGCGATAGCGCGCTGCGCTTAAGGTCAGGTGAATCGCCGAGAGGAAGACGAAGATGAAGAGGATCGCCGACGAAAAAATATTGCCTACCAGGCCGGCCACGGCACCAAAACTCACCGCCAGCGCCGTCCCGATCTGGGTGGCGAGATCAGGCAGCGACGGTACCTGCGGTTCAACCGCCGCGCTTGCACCGCCCAGCGTGTCGAGCGCCGAGTCGACCAGTTCGTCGACATAGGCGTTCGACAGGCTCGATCGGGATCTCCCAGCCCCTGAGATCGGCGAGCCACTGGCGCGTGCCGGTGATAAAGCCGTCTAAGGCTGATTCGTAATCGATGCTCAGCAGAAAGCTCAGCACATTGGTAACAGCGGTGAGCAGCAGCAGCGTCGCCAGCGGTAGCAGCAGCAGGACGGCCGCATAGATCAGGCCGACTACGAGGCCGCGTGGTAGTCGCATTTGCTCGTGCAACAGCCGCACCAGCGGACGCACGGCAAAAGCGATCAGCCCGGCCACGATCAGCAGCGGGATGACGGTTCTGCTGATATAGATCACGAAGATGCCCAGCAGCACTAGGCCGACTGCTACCAGGTAGCGTGTCGTACGGCTCCACTCTGTGCTCACTTCTCTGCTCCTTAAAGCGGATTATTGTTCGGCGCTGCGCGCACCGGCAACCATTCTTTAACGCAGCGTCTGTATCATCTGCGCGCTCAGCTGTTGCCAGGCGGCGATAATCCGGTCGTCGAGCGGTACATCATCGCTGTTCACGATGCGCCCGTTCGCGTCGAGCCAGGCGACTGTACGCCGTGCGCCTTCTTCAAAAGGGATTGTATAACGAAAATCGAGGTCAGCCCGTGCCGCGCTGTTGTCGAAGACGTTGGAGAACTGAAAATTGTTGCCGCAGATGCCGGCCTGTTCCGGTGCCACTTCAATCAGCAGGTCGGTGGGGATGTGAATAAGCTGTGGCGGCGGTGCATCGACGGCCCGCGCCACGATCTCGTGATACCGATTCCAGGTGTTCCACTCTTCGCCCGTAACATGGTAGCAGCGCCCGCTGGCCCGCTGATTGCCGATCGCGTTGACAAAAGCGCGCGCAACATCGTCGACGTGGCAGGAAACCCAAAGACTCATCCCATCGCCGTGGACGACGATCGGCTTGCCTTTGCGCAGCCGATCGATATACGCTGTTGTCCAGCCGAACGAATGGATCAGGTTGCCGCCTTCGCCATAGGTGTGGGCCGGGCGCAGAATCGTCACATTCGCTTCACCACGCGTGTGGGCAGCGAGTAATATGTCTTCGGAGATAACTTTGTTCACACCATAGTGGCTCGCCGGGCGGCGCGGCGCGTCCTCGTAATACGGGTAGCTATCGGCGGGGCGCGCATAGACATCGACCGTGCTGCAGAAGATGATTTGCGCAGTGCGGTCGCGCACTGCGCGCAGCAAACTTGCCGAGTCTTCGCCGGTAAAGCCGATCATCTCGATCACACAGTCGAAGGGGCCAGCGGCCTGGATCTGGGCCTCGAAGACCGGGTAGTTGCGCCGGTCGCCCTGGATCAGCGTAACCTCTCCCTCGAAGCGCGGCGGCGTCTGGCCACGATTGTACAGCGTAACTCGATCACCCCGCTCGATCAGTTGGCGCGTGATCGCAGTGCTGATCAGTCCCGTCCCGCCAATAATGAGTGTGTGCATGCAGGCATTCCTCTCCGCTGAGAAAGATGGTCGTGCAGCTAGTGCTCGCCATAAAAGTGCCTGCATATGATAGCACGCGTTGTATCGACGCGGCACAATGTTTGAGGAATGAGGCGCGCGGCGCGGCGCTACCGTGTTCTCGGCAGCGCCTACAGCATGTACTTGCCGCGCGCGCGTGGCCCTGCCGCCAATTGATTGTCGATAAGCCGCGCCATCTGGGCGGCGACTGCATCCCAGGTGCTTGCGGCCAGCAGCGGCTGCGCGCGCGCGATGCGCTCCTGACGAGCCGCTACGGGTTCTTGAAGCCGCTGCGCGATCGCCGCGATCCAGGCGTCGACACCCTCGACAATATCGACGATGCCGCTGTAGGTGGCGATGACATCGGCGATCGGGCTGCTGATCACCATTTGCCGCCGGCCAGGTACTCCGGCGTCTTCGTAGGGCTGATAAATCGTGTCGCTGCGTTGAGCGCAAATGGCATGGTAGCGATATCGAAGCTTTTAAGAAAAGTGGGCAGATCAGTGTAGGCCTGTTTGCCGAGATAGTGAATATTTGCGGCGCGCGGCAACTCCTCCGGTGTTACCTTCGCCGTCGGGCCGACTAATGTCCAGTGCCATTCGGGGCGACGCGCGGCTATCGCGGCGATCAGCGGCCAGTCGATACGCTCGTCGAGCACGCCGAAGTAGCCGAGTTGAGGATGCGGAATAGTAGCGATTGCGTCCGCGATTGCGGTCTGCTCGGCGTACGCCTGGCCATAATGCTCAACATCCACACCGCTCGGGAAACAGTATACATGCGCATGGCGCGCTTGGCGTGCCTCATAGATCGACTTTCCACCAGTAAATACCAGATCGACTAGCCCCAGCAAGCGCTCCTCCCGTATCCGCATCTCGGCGCTTGCACCGCGAAAGCTTGCCAGATCATCCATACAATCGTAGACCGCCAGGAGGGATTGATCTGCGAGCTGCTCTACCAGGCGGTCGGATAGCGGTGAGTAGACCCAGAGCACGGGTGCTGCACCCGCTGCTGCAAGAACGGTGGGCAGTAAGCTCTTCCAATATTGCCAGTACTCAGCGGGTACATGCGGAAAACAAGGCTTGTAGACACGCACCCCTTGATCGACCCGCAGCGCGCGCAGCTCGGGCTGCATAAGGCCGTCGAGCATATGCGGTGGATCGATGTATACCACATCGAAATGCCGGGTGAGGCGTGTCATCAGCTGTTGTGGACGCTGCCAGACGTGATCCCAGTCGAGATGAGCTAGGCAGATCAGAGGAATTCTTTCTTCTTTCATACCGAGGGCTATTGCATTTGTTATACCAGTGTCTGGGCGTGCGTCGGGCAAAATCGTGTGTCTGATCGCTCGCTGGCAGCATTCTTGGCAAGGCTCTTGCCGTGTGCTTCGATAGCGTACGCTCTGGCGATGGCCAGATTCAGAAAATGGAAGCTGTTGCCCTTAAGAGACGACAACCCACCCTCTTTCTGAAGCCCTTTTCTAAAAGCACGCACGTTAGGCGTGCCAGGAGAACGAGCTGTGTCTGAGTTTGACTACCTTATCGTTGGAGCCGGCTTTGCGGGTAGTGTTCTGGCTGAACGGCTAGCATCTGATGGCCATAAACGGGTTTTGATCTGCGATGTGCGCCCTCATATCGGTGGCAATGCCTATGATCATTATAATAATGACGGTATTCTGGTGCATAAATACGGGCCACATATCTTCCACACAAACTCGAAAGATGTTTTCGACTACCTTTCGTGCTTTACGGCTTGGCGGCCCTATCAGCATCGGGTGCGTGCCTGTGTCGATGGGATGTTCGTGCCGATCCCGATCAATCTTGATACCATCAATCAGCTCTATGGCCTACAGCTGACGGCCTTTGAACTTGATACTTTTCTGGCGCAGGTGGCCGAACCGCGTGACGCGATACGCACCTCTGAAGATGTGGTCGTCAGCAAAGTGGGGCGTGATCTCTATAAAAAGCTGTTTCAAGGCTACACCCGTAAGCAGTGGGGACTCGATCCGAGCGAGCTTGATGCGTCGGTCGCCGCTCGGTGCCGACGCGCACCAACCGCGACGATCGTTATTTCACCGACACATACCAGGCTATGCCGCTGCACGGCTATACCCGTATGTTTGAACAAATGTTGAACCATCCGAACATTAAAGTGATGCTCAACACCGATTATCGCGAGATTATCGATATGATCCCCTTCCGGTATATGATCTATACTGGACCGATCGATGAGTTTTTTGGGTATTGTTACGGCAAATTGCCCTATCGCTCACTGCAATTTGTCCACGAAACTCACGATACGCCTGTGTATCAGGACACGCCGGTGATTAACTATCCCAATGATTATGCGTATACGCGGGTTACCGAGTTTAAATACCTGACCGGCCAAAAGCATGCCAAGACAAGCGTTGTCTACGAGTACCCGCAAGCCGAGGGTGACCCATATTACCCGGTGCCACGGCCTGAAAATGCGCGTCTCTACGAGCAGTATAAAGCCCTCGCCGAGGCCACGCCCAATGTTTCATTTGTCGGGCGGCTGGCGACGTACAAGTATTACAACATGGATCAGGTCGTCGCGCAGGCCCTAAAAACGTATCGCACACTGATCGAGCGCCAGACCTTGACGGTCGACAGCGTGACGTTGCTTGAGGTACCGATCGGTGGCAAAACACAGTTAAACGGCGCGACAGCATTGTCATAACGTATCTATTGAAGGGCTACGAGGAGTGTTGCACCGCTGCTCTCCTCGCCCTTCCAACATTGTGGAGCAAACGGTTATGGCGCAACAGATCGTTAGTGAACGCTCAAGTCTTTATGTACAGCGTGTACACGACTTTTTCCGTCGTTATCACGCGGCAGCTGAGCGCGACGTGGCGCTGAGTCAGGCGTTTAACGAGATCGCGCTGCTGCTAGATGCACTGCAAGGCTTAGAGCAAGAGTTGGCGCGATCGCACGATGAGCATAAAGACGCCTACGCTGCGTTAGATAGCCAGTGCCAGTACCTTACCCAACTATTTGAAGCTGCGCCTGCGATCTACCTGATGCTGCGGCTTGATGGTACTTTACGTCGTGTGAACGAAGTGGGTCGCCAGCTGCTGCAATGCGAAGAGCGCGCGCTTATTGGGCGCGCGCTCACCTATTTTGTCGCCGAGGGCCAACGTCGTGCAGTGCAACAGCTGATCACCAGCATGCCGCAGCAAAACAACGTGTTATACACAACTATCGATATTCAGCCGCCGGGAGGCGCGATTGTGGCGATCACCTTCGCAGTTGTTGTAGCGCGCAGCCCGCTCGGGCGCGCCCAGGAGCTACGCCTGATCGGGCATCCTACTGCGGAGTTGGCGGCATCTTCGAGTTCGCTACGGTGATAAGCGCGCTGTGATGGGTGCAGAATCGCTGTCGGCACCCGACTCGTGCGGTTCGGCAAGCGGGAGAAAGATCGTGAACGTACTGCCCTCCCCTTCGCTGCTCGCCACCGTGATGCGCCCGCCGTGCAACTCGACCAGTTCGCGTACAACATAAAGCCCAATTCCCAGGCCGCTGATGCGCTCAGCATCGGCGTTGGGCGCGCGATAAAAGCGCTGAAAGATGCGTTGCTGTGCATCGGGCGGAATGCCAATCCCCTGGTCTTGCACCGCGACTAGCGCTCGCGGCCTGCGGTCGCGACACGCACCTCGATCTTC
>JAAUTF010000345.1 GCA_012031775.1 Candidatus Altimarinota bacterium
GGCTCGTCTCGGGGATGTATTTGGGCAGCACGCGTGTGGTACCGAGATCGACGACTGTGCCAAGGCCGTTGTTCGCACCGCTGATCAGCGCGAGCAGGCCAAAGCTGGCCGGTGTGAGCAGTTCAGCTTCACCAGCGTGGCGATGATCTCCGCCACCATGCGCAGCGGCACAAAGATGGTATTCCACAGCACCGCCCGCGAGACCTGTGTTGCGAGCGAAGGTGATTTAGGGGTTGTATCCAAAGTTGCTCTGGAGAATTCAGGATTCAGGATTCAGGATTCAGGATTCAGGATTCAGGATTCAGGATTCAGAAGGCCGTGCGGCGATTGCGTTGTGTGCAGAGAATTCAGAATTCAGAATTCAGGAGTCAGAAGGTCGTGCAACATTCTGGCTTCCAAGATCCGTGCAGCTTTAAGCAAACGGTTTGCATGTGCTATTATCACAGCGAGTCTTATCATTATCTTCCTCTTCCAATCCAACACGCTTTGGAGAACCTGTATGCTTCATCCAGAAGCGCTCTGCAAGCTTTTTTCCTATAGCTTTACGCTCGTGGATACGCAGATACAGCATATCTCGCACGAACAAAGTCTTGTTGCGCCGCCATTTGGTGGAAATTGTATTAACTGGTTAGTTGGCCACATTATTTCGTCGAGAATGCGAGCATTCTCATTACTTGGTTTACCCGTGCTCTGGAATGAGCAACAGCGCGCGCCGTACCGGAGTGGATCGGCACCGCTTACCGCTTCCACCGTTGGCATCGTGTCGGTTGAGTCCTTGCGGCGTGATTTTGGCTACTCACAGGAACGCCTGCTCAACGGGATTGCGCAATTGACGTATGCCGATCTTTGCCAACCTTCTGGTTATCAAGATAACACGATTGGCGATAGTCTAGCCTACTATCACTTTCATGAAGCGCATCACGCGGGGCAAATTGTTTACCTTGCGCCGCTGCTCGATGTCCCTGCTACCTGGCTCCCCGATTGAACCACGGCAAAGGTGGCGCGCATTCAATGTGACCCAAAGCTGCGCTGCCCTCCTGACTCCTGACTCCTGACTCCTGACTCCTCACAAGCGCTAGCTCAAACATGCCCACATACCAGCGCCGTTGCGCGCGGTAGGCGGCGTCTTCGAGGCCGAGGCTGCGCAGCGCGCTACGAATGGCGCGGCGGCTGGCTTTGGGGCTGTGCAAAGCGCCGCTGTACAACTGCTCTTCGCGCAGGTCACGCACGCTGAAGCCGTGGCACGCCGCCAGGCGCACGAATTCGTCGTAGAAAAAGTAGTGCATCTCGCTGAGGCGCTGCATATCGCGGAACGACGCACCACGTTTGCTGCGGCCCTGAAGCGCGATAATGCCTTCGGCCAGCGGGCGCGGCAGCCAGTTGATGCCCGCGAATGTGGTAGTGTGGGTCGACCCAGGCGCGCCGGTTGATCGCGGTCAGCAGCACGCTGCCGCCGGGGCACAACACGCGGTGGATCTCGGCCAAAACGTGTGGTGGCGATACCACGTGCTCGATGACATCCCAGCAGACCACGGCGTCGAAGCGCGCAGCGGGCAAAGGCAGCGCCTCGCCGGCGCTATTGCAGATTGGCAGCCGCAAGCCATGGCGTGCAGCGCGGCGCTCGATGATCGTGCAGTAAGACGGGTTGTACTCGCAGGCCGTTACTTCAGCGCCCGCCAGTGCTGCTGCTACAGCAAACCCGCCCATGCCCGCGCCGAGATCGAGCAGGCGCAGCCCCGCCAGCGGCCCGGCAACCGACGTTAGCAACTGCAACCGTTCGGCCTGGTACCGCTCCTGGTTGATGCGCGCTCGCGCCAGCGTGGGTAATCGCGCCGCCACGTCATATGCTGGAGCCAGGGCTCGATCGCCTGCTCTAATTCATCGCTCACTGTCGTACTCATCGTTTTCTGAAGAGATAGAGATCATCGCCTGCGTCCACCGTTTGCCACGCCGGGTCGGACTGCAGCGCAGCGACGATATCGTTGCCCTCGGCGGCCATCTGGCGCAGTGTAGCGGCGCGCGCGTCGATAAAGGCGAACTCGGCCTCGTCGATCTGGTGATGCATTTTGCCGCCGGGGATAAAATAGATCTCGGCGCGCGGGATGAGATGCGGTGCCAAGAACGAGGTCGCCGCAACACGCGCATCGAGCGGGATCTGCGCCGCCATTCGCTCCATCAGCGCGACACGCTCCGGGCGTTCCGGGTTACGGATCGCCGAGACCACCGGGTTCCGCAGTGGAATGTTCAGCAGCCCGACAAGCAGCACGAGCACAAGGTAGAGCGTGAGGCGTGAGGCGTGAGGCGAACCGCTTTGTGTACCCGAGTCCCCTGCTTGCCTGGTTCCGTGGTTCCCTGGTTCCTGCGCAGCTACGGAATATGGTTCTGAGTTCTGGGTTCTGGGTTCTCGCTTCTCCGCGCCCCCTTCTGAATCCTGAATCCTGAATCCTGAATTCTTCCCCAAGCGCTCCATCAGCCACGCCCCGCCGTACATTCCCGCGATAATCATGCCGGGGATGACGAGGATCTGATACTGCTCGGTGATCACATACTGGTAGACACGATTCGAGAGCAGATTGATAGCAAAGATCGGTGCGGCCAGCAACAGTTCCTTCGGCGCAAACAGCGGCAGAAAGAGCAACGTGGCGAACATCAAAACGAGATATTCAAGTTTGGCGGGCTGAAACAGAAAGAAAAAAATCTGCACCGGGTGCGTCACAATATTCCTGGCGATCTCCGGCAGGCTGCCGCCGAGATGCAGGTAATAACAGGCTTGCGGACTCACACCGCAGGGCCACATATCGTTGTAATCGCGGCTCAGATCGAAAGGCACGGAGACACGCACCGGCTGAAAGCTGTCGCTATAAAAAAGCGGCGTAATATAGCTGATCGACGCGTAGAAATAGATCGCCGCGACCCCAATCGGTGGCAGCCACCAGCGCCAATGTTTGCGCGACAGCAGCGCGTAGAGGCCAAAGGCGATCACCACTAATGCAGCGTCGGTGCGCGCTGTCATCCCGGCGAACAGCAACAGCAGGTAGGGCCAGTAACGCCCTTGCTGCAAAAAATAAAAGGCCCAGAGCATACAGAGCATACCGGGCACGCGCGGCTGAAACGGCGCAGCCATAGCGATGAACTGCGTCGTCGGGTAGAGCAGATACACCGCTGCCCATGCCACGCCGGCCCAGGCAGCGGCAAAGCGGGTGCGTGCGATCAAATACACCGGAATGGCCCCCGAAGCGAGCAACAGCGCTTGCAGCACCACCAGCGTATAGGCCGAAGGCAGCAACGCATAGAACGGCAGCGCGGGCAAAAAGCCCAGCGCCACATCCAGGCCCATAAAGGTGTCGGTGAAGTTGTAGCGCGACACACCGAGAAAATCGCCCTGCAGCGTTTTCTGGATCGGCATGTGGAAATCCACCATGTCGAAGCCGTGGCCCCAATACGAGTATTTATACGCTGCCGCCGCACCGACAATCAGGCTGAACAGCAGCATCAAGCCGAGCAGTGCGTGGCGGGGTGAGAACTTCGCCATCGCCAAAGCGACGTTTTTGGGGCGTGCTATGTCTTGGGAGTTGCTTACCATAATGGAGAACTAATGAACAAGAGAACAAAAGAACAAAGCTTCGCTTAGAATGAGACTTCCTCTGTTCCTCTGTTCCTCTGTTCCTCTGTTCCTTTGTTCCTCTGTTCCTCTGTTCCTCTGTTCCTCTGCTACCCCGCGACCGGCGACGTCACAATGCGCAGCACCCATTGGTCGAGCGCCGAGGCGAGCGAGAAGAGCAGCACGGTGACGATCAGCAGCTTGCCCCAGCGCCCGCGCTGCCAGTAGCGCTCGGCGTACACAGCCCAGCAGATGCACATCACCGGCAGCATATAGAAGAGCTGTTATCGACCATCGAGATACGGCTAGCCGGCGAACATAAACAGCACCGCTACCGTCAGCCAAGTTGAGAAGGTGATCCAGATCAAGGGCCGATCGCGCAGGGCGAAATAGCCAGGGATGGTGAACAACATCGGGATAGCGATACCGTAGTACAGATAGTCGCCCGGCCAGATATGATAGTCGAGGTGCGGGATGTAGGCCGCCATATACTGGCCGAAGGGCGGGCGCTCAACGCCCACGCTCTGCGGCCCCTGTGTGAACACCGTGCCCATATATGGCACGGTCTGCTCGATAATCGGCCAGATATATTGCCCGTAGAAGAGCAACAGGGCTGCGGCAATCGCGCTGCCGGTTGCGAGCCACAGCGGTTTTAAGCCGGCTTGAAGCTCTCGCCATGTGCCGCCGCGCCGCGCGTTCAGCCAGACCAGCAGTGTAAACAGCAACAGGTACACGCCCATAAACACGCCGGTGACGGTGTAGATCAGGAACGTAAAACACAAGCCGAACGAGAGCAACCCGATCGCCCAGCGCTCGTGCAGCCGCTCCCAGAAAGCGACAATAAAGGTCGTGGCAACCATGGTCAGCCAGAGGCCCATGGTCGTCGGCACATTGCCCCAGGAGTGCAGCAGAAAGGCCACCGGCAGCACCGCAAAAGTCGCTGCGGCGAAGAGCGCAGTGCGCGCGTTAAGGCCAGCCTTCAGTGTCAGCAGCGCGATCAGAATGATGCGCGTACTGTCGAAGAGCAAGCTGACCATGTTCGCCGTCATATCCATGCCAAGCGGCGAGAAAGCGAAGAAGGCGGCGAACATATGATAATACGGCGAGTAGGGAATAACCGGGCGGTTCTCGCCCCACTCGGCCGTGGGCATGGTCGATTCGTTCAACGGGCTGCTGGTGCCATAGAGCGTCGGCAGTGTGCCGTCCCAGATCCAGGCTGCGCGCGTCATATGCCAGTGAACGTCGATAGCGACGAAGTAGGGGTAGAGCATGCCCAGGGCTTTGAGCCAGTAGCTGACAAAGAAGCAGAGCAGCAGCAGATTGACAAACGCAGGCGGCTGTGGCACCTTCGCCACGCGCAGCAGCCAGGCCGTGAAGGGGCGCAGCGCCAGCAGCAGCAGCACGCTCCACAGGCTGAGCCAGGCTAAGCGCGGCAGCATAAAGCCAGAAGGGAAACGGTACTGTGCCAGCGCCCATGCCCCGAGCATCAGTGTAAGAATTGTCGCCAGCAAGGCCCACGAAAATGGCCAGCGGCGCGCGCGTTGGTTAAAGCCAAGCAGCGCCAGGCAGGTGTAGAGGCCAAGCACCAGCACCAGGCTAGTGCCTAATACGTTCAAAGGTGGTAGCGCCGTGCCGACCAAACTGCTTCCCGCCGGCGTCACGACTGCCTCGGACACGAAGACGCCGAGAGGACGCGGGTCGTTAAAGGTCTGCGAGCGAATCGCCAGCTCCAGATCGCCGCCGCCCGTGGTCTCGGCGGGTACTAATAGATGGATGCGACGGCTGGCCGCCGTATCGGGCAAGGTGGCTAGCAGACGGCCATTGGCGAAGAGCTGCGCGTTGAGCGCTGTGCCATCGGGGTGCGCGGTGACGACGCCAAGGCTCACGTTCCAGGCTCCGCGGCCAAGACTCGGCAGCACGATCGCGCTATCGTCGCGACTCCAGCGATAGGTGCGGGCGGGCGCAAGCTCGATGCTGCCGATAATGTCGCGCGGCGGCGCAGCCCCGCCGACGAGCGGCGAGACCAGGCTGAAGCGTAATGTCTCAGCGCGCGCCAGCTCCGGCGGCAGCTTCACCAAAATGGAGTCGGCACTGCGACGCGGCATATCGACACGAATATCGTTGACGGCCACAGCGGCCTCGGTGAGCTGCTCGGGCCGCACGCCATCGGCGGCGCGCAATGTCGCGATCCACACTCCATCGCGCTGGCCCGGCAACGTTAGCATCGGCTCGCCCGCAGCCCAACTGAAGCGCTCGATCGCCCCATCGGCGTCGATCTCACGCCCATTAAAATTGCGCAAAAAGGCCGAGTCAAAGTCGCCACCCATATCGATACGCACCGTCGGGCGCACCAGATAAACGCCGCACAGCGTCAGCGCCGTCAGCAGGCTCAGCAAGAGATAGGGCTGCAGCAACATCGGCCAGCGCAATGTTGCGGCAGTGCTCGTAGGCCGTGCGCCCGCAAGCGCCGAGTCGGGGAGAGAACGCGCCATGTATTGTATAATCCTGGCCTAAACACAGTTCGGTCAACTCGGCGCATTGTACCAGAAACAAAGGACGCCGCAAGGATGGAGCGTGAAGCGTGAGGCGTGAACGTTTGCAGAGCGAAGCTGCCCGTAATCACGGATCACAGATCACCCTTCACAAATTACTGGAGACTCACCAATGGCTACTGAACCTGACATTATCTCCAAGTTACGCGCTGAGTTTGTGCAGTGGGAAGCGCTGTTGGCCCGTCTTTCTGAGGCCGAGATCGTGGTACCACAGCCCGATGGTATGTCGATCAAGGATGTGTTGGCGCACCTGATGGCCTGGCAGCAGGTGTCGATTGCGCGGTTGGCGGCGCGCTCCAAGGCCACGAGCCGCAGCTGCCGGCCTGGCTGGGCGG
>JAAUTF010000346.1 GCA_012031775.1 Candidatus Altimarinota bacterium
TTCGGTGGTGGTGCCGTAGGGCCCGAGCATGCTGCTATGGGTCGAGCATGCTGACCCCATAGGCACGCTCTTACGTCGCCAGATCCTGCGATGGTGGGGCGGCGCAGCGATTGCACCGTCGTCCAGATCAGGGTTGCGGCGATGAGCGGCAACATCAGTAACATGGCATTGGTGAAGGTTTCGAGCGCCGGGTTATTCGTCGCCGCGAGCACCAGGAAGGCCGTGTAGGCCACATAGCTGCCAAGAAAGATCAGGCCTTCCCAGCGCGCAATCGTAAAACCGGTGAAGAAGATCGGCAGACAGGCCAGCGCAACCGCGATCATAATCGGCAGATCGAAGCTGATAATCAGCGGGTTGACGTTGAGGCCGCCGGGAGTGATCATCGCCGAGAGGCCGAGGATGCCAAGAATGTTAAAGATATTCGAGCCGACGACATTGCCAATCGCGATATCGCGCTCTTTGCGCAAGGTCGCGATGATCGAGGTCGCCACTTCGGGCAGCGAAGTGCCAGCAGCCACAATCGTCAGGCCGATGATCAGGTCGCTCACGCCCAGGCTGCGTGCGATCGCTGTTGATGAGTCGATCAGGTAGCTCGCGCCAAGCACCAGTATGCCCAGCCCCAGCGCGATAAAGCCGACTTGGTGCGCAATGTCGCCGCTACGTGTGCTGCCGCCCTGGCCGAAGATCGACCCGGCGATGAAGATCAGCGCGCCAAGCGCGATAAAGCCAACAACGACGATGTTGAACCAGTTCAGGAAATAGCCCGCCACCGCTAGCAGTAGCGCCACGATCGCGCCGACGCGCCAGCGCGGGCTCGTCGGGTTCAGCGTGGTGACGATGATCGACTCGGCATTCGCCTGCTGCGCTTTCGTCTCGCGGCGGCTGGCGACGATCGACCAGACCGTGTAGACCACAATACCGGCAAAGAGCACTACCCCGTCGAAGAGGCCGATCGTGCCGTCGAGCGCGAGCAGCAGGAGCAGCGCGGAGATGCGATCATGATCGGTACCTCGCGCCGGATCAGCGGTCGCGACACAAGTAGCGGCAAGATTAGCGCGCACGCTCCGAGGATGAAGAGCACATTAAAGATATTGCTGCCGACGACATTGCCGACCGCGATATCCGGATTGCCGGCCATACCGGCTTGAATACTCACCGCCATCTCTGGCGAGCTCGTACCGAAGGCCACTACCGTCAGTCCGATCACCAACGGTGAAATGCCGAAGGCCCCGGCAATTTTGGAGGCACCACGCACCAGCAACTCCCCGCCTAAGACCAGCAGCACCAGGCCACCCACCAGCATGAGCACGATCGTCAACCAGTCCATCCGCTTCCCTCCTTCTTAGAGCCGATTCAGGTGGCTTGTTCAGTCATCACCGGCGAGCAGATCGCTTCGCAACGCATCGAGCTAACTGCAAAAACACGCTGCGGCAGCGCAAAGGCCCCAGTCTCGCGCACAAAAAAGCGAGACCTTCACAACGGGTTTCGTCGCGATGGTCTCGCCGCTCGTGATATACACGATCTGAGCGCCGGGCGGCAGGCACCGGAATGACGACACTCAGCTCCGCTTCAGCGGATGGCTACTCCCCAACACGTTTTATGGTAACTTATTGCACAGCCTTTGCCCAGGGTAATTTTCCTCATACTAGCCAGATGAGGTCAGTATCCGCCCCTGCCTGATCGAACGCGCCGCGACTACCACCAGCGTCACCACCGTCAGCGGAATGACAAAGTACATCATCACATTGCTGAATGCAGGTAAGGCGTCGTGGCCATTTGCATTGAGCAAAAGGTAGGCGGTGTAAGCGATGTAGTAGCCTAAAAACAGCGCTCCTTCCCAACGCGCGATCGTCAGGCCGGTGATAAAGATCGGCAGACAGGCAATGGCCACGGCGATCATTACCGGCAGATCGAAGGTTAGCGCAGAGGACGCAACCGCGATGCCGCCCGGCGCAATAATACTGGTGAGGCCAAGAATACCGAGGATATTAAAAATATTGCTGCCGACCACATTCCCCACCGCGATATCGCGTTCGCCGCGCAAGGCTGCGATAATCGAGGCGGCAACCTCGGGCAGCGATGTACCCGCAGCGATGATTGTCAGCCCGATCACCAGTTCGCTCAGGCCAAAGAAGCGCGCGAACTCTACCGCGCCATCGACCATCCAGCGCGAGCCTTGCACCAGTAAGCCCAGGCCGACCAGCACAAAGATGATCTGTAGGGCAAACTGGACCCATTCCTTGCGGCTTCTCTACGGTGTCGCCCTCGTTCTGCGCGCTCGCCTGCTCACGGCGGCTCTGCCAGATCTGATAGACGATGTAGACGATGGCGATGCTGAAAAGCAGAATGCCGTCGAGCCTGCCGATACCGCCATCAAGTGCAAGCACGAGCAGTAACAGCGAAATACCGACCATAATCGGCACATCAAGGCGTACGAGCTGTGTCGCCACCGCGAGCGGATGATCATCGCCGAGATGCCAAGGATAAACAGCACATTGAAGATATTGCTGCCGATCACATTGCCAAGCGAGATATCGGCCTGATCGTTCAGCGCAGCAGAAATACTCACCGCCATCTCCGGTGAGCTCGTGCCGAAGGCCACTACGGTAAGCCCGATCACTAGCGGTGAGATGCCAACAGCTGCCGCCAGCCGCGAGGCACCACGAACGAGCAGCTCGGCACCCGCGACGAGCAAGCCCAGACCAACGATAAAAAGAACAATCGTCACTACACTCATACACTTCTAGCCCTTTCCTGTGCAGGTGCTGCGCCTTAAACATAACAAAACGAGACCACCACGGCACTATTGGTCGTGGTGGTCTCGCCAGAAGTGATGATCACTTTCTTCAGCCGGAGGCGCTGCCTCGAAATGACGACTGAAGCGCTCGCCGAAACGAGTGGCTACTCCCCTACCTCTCTTAATTGTACCACATGCACAGCCTTTGCCCAGGGAATATCTCCCCAGTAGCGGCGTATAAATAGCGTATGCCACGGTTTTACTTCCCAAAACCGTGGCATACGCTCATCTCAGTCGCTCGTCAGTGCATTAATGCATTGACGACGCGCCGCCGCTCATGGCGTTCTTGCCTTCGGCAGCAGCGACGATCCTGGCGGTCTCGTCGTCGTTCTCGAAGGGGCTGCGCAGGTTCTCAACCATACGCTGGATCTCGATCGAAGGCGCTGGTGTCATCATGCTCACCACATAGCAGAGCAAGAAGGCCACCGGCATACCGAAGATACCCGAGCCAAGGTGGGTGATGCCGAGCACGTTGAAGGCCGGGTTGAAGTAATTGCCGATCATGTAGATCAGGGTAACCGAGAGGCCACCGATCATGCCGGCAATAGCGCCGGGGCCGTTAGCACGCTTCCAGAAGATGCCGAGCAAGATGATCGGGAAGAAGGTGGCGGCGGCCATCGAGAAGGCCCAGGCCACCATCTGCGTGATCAGCGCCAGGCGCGGCAAGGCCAGCAAGGCGGCTACCGCTGCCGCGACGATGATCATGATCTTGCCGAGCCACATACGGGTTTGCAGGCTGGCTTTGGGGTTGATCGTGCGGAAGTAGATGTCGTGCGCGATTGCCGATGCGATCACCACCAATAGGCCGTCGGCAGTTGAGAGCGCCGCTGCCAGGCCGCCTGCTGCCACCATCGCGCCGATTGTAAACGGTAGGCCGGCGATGTCCGGCGTTGAGAGCACCACTAGGTCGCCATCGACCGAGGGGCCAGCCGATGAGCCGAACTCGTTGAATTGCAGCACGCCATCGATCGACCGCTCCGTCACCGAGGTGCCAGTGATTTCACCAGCACGTCCAGTCCGCTCATCCACCTGCTCGAACGGCCCGAGGTCGACAACGCCGTTGCCGTTGGCATCCTCGAAGGCCACGCTGTTGGCAGTGACGTTGTTACGCATCCACGTCGGCAGCTTATCGGCGGCTGCGCCCTCGATGGTGCTGTAGTCGCGCAGCGCGATCAGGCCGTTGCTTGTCCATGTCTGCGTCCAGCTTGGTAGCTCGGCGATCGGCTTGCCGACCACGTTTTGCAAGATCTGCCAGCGCGAGAAGGCAGCATAAGCAGGTGCAGTGAAATAGAGCAAGAAGATGAAGAACAGCGCCCAGCCCACACTCATGCGGCTCTCATTAACGTTGGGCACTGTGTAGAAGCGGATCAAAATATGCGGCAAGCCAGCGGTGCCCGCCATAAGGCAGAAGGTCAGCGCCAACATGTTCCACGGCGTGCCGCGCCAGTCGCCAAGCTCCGGCTTGCTTGCATCAGGAATAGCCTGCGCCGTCGGCGGGGTGAAGCTGGTACCAAATTGGTTATTGACCTGGCGTACTGCCGCGACCGCCGAGGCATTGCTCATGCCTTCATTGAAAGGCGGGATAAAGCCGCTGGTTACCTGCTTGCCCTCCACCACCGGCGAGTCGGTCGTTGTTCGCAGACCGAGGTCGGTTTCCAGACGGTCGACGTTCTGCAGAGCGACGCCGTAGGAGAACTGCGGGATGGGGAAGCCGGTGAGCTGGATCGAAAGCGCCGCCACCGGGATGATATAGGCAACGATCAGAATGATATACTGCGCCACCTGCGTCCAGGTTACGGCCTTCATCCCGCCGAGGAAGGAGCAGACCAGCACGCCCGAAAGGCCTAGGATAACACCTACGCTGTAGTCTACGCCGACGAAGCGCTGCATAATCAGGCCAACGCCGACGACCTGAGCTGTGACGTAGGCCAGGCTGACGATAATCGCGCAGCCGGCAGCCACCACGCGCGCGGTGTTGCCGCCGAAACGTGCGCCGACAAAATCGGGCACCGTGTACTGGCCAAATTTGCGGATATAGGGCGCAAAAAGCAGTGCCAGCAGCACATAGCCGCCTGTCCAGCCCATAATATAGGCCAGGCCGTCGTAGCCGGTGAGCCAGAGCGTACCGGCCATACCGATGAACGAGGCGGCGCTCATCCAGTCGGCACCGGTGGCCATACCGTTAAAAATCGCCGGCACGCTGCGCCCGGCCACGTAGTATTCGTCGAGCGCCTTGGTGCGCGAGAGAATACCGATCGTAGCGTAGAGCGCCATCGTCATCAGCAAGAAGGCCCAGCCGATGACGCGGGTATCGAGACCGGCGAACAGCTCAAGCAGCAACAAAATACCGGCGAAGCCAAGAAAGCCCACCGTGAAAAGGCCATAGTACCGCGCCATGCGGTTCTGGAAAACGCCCTGCGAAGCAGATGTGTTGACAGCCATTGTCGCGTTCCTCCGGTCAGCTTACTTGACGTTCAAGCCGTATTTTTCGTCGAGGCGGCGCATCGCAAATGCGTAGTAGAAAATCATCACCACGAAGACGATCAGCGAACCCTGGCTGCCCATGTAATAGCCGAGCGGGAAGCCCGCGATCACGATCGCGTTCAGCTGGTTCACCAGCAGAATCGGCACATATGAGACGACGAACCAGATGATCAAAAGGATGGTGATCAGGCGCTGATTTTCGCGCCAGTACGCTTCGGCGCGCTGCTCGCGCGACATGTTCTTCGGGTCGGACATAAGAGCCTCCTTGCACAAATGTCTACGGGCCGTACGAAGAAGAGAACTTCCCTGGAACCATGATCTCGTGATCGCTGTGGATGCGCTGCCCCCTTTCGTAGCGAACGAAGACCTGCCCGCATAACAAACAGGGTTATGCAGCGATAGACCAACAAGCTTTCGCTCGGCAGGTCGATGCAGAGGAGATATACATATGAGATGCAAGTGATATTATTCATCCTATCAGATGATTTTTAGAAGAAATTAAGATTCATGTAAAGTTTTGGTAAAACGGTGCAAATCATTTTCCTGTGATTGACAGTGTGAGTTCGCACCGTTAGAATAGGCGCTCAGCAAGCACGATTAAGCAATGGCAAGGCCCGATGACAAGCCGCGATATTACTGGTTTAGTGGTTTCGTACCTGTACGCTGGTGGTTTGCTGCTAACGGCCGAAGTATTAGGGCGTGTCTTCGGCGTGGCGCAGGATGTAACGCGCAAAGTGGTACACATCGGTGCCGGGCTATGGGTCTTCGGTGTGCTCGCGCTGTTCGAGAACTGGTACATCGGTGTTATACCGTTTGCCACGTTCATCGGGCTGAACTATTTTTTCTATCGTTACCGTATCTTTCACTCGATCGACGCGGGCGGCAGTTCACCGGGCACGGTCTATTTCGCCTTTTCGATCACAGCCCTCTTTCTGCTCTTCTGGCGCACCGGCAGCCCTGATGACAAAGCGGCTATCGCCGCAGCGGGCGTGATGGCGATGACGCTCGGCGATGCTGCAGCCGCGATCGTCGGGCAGCGTTTTGGCCGCAACCGCTACACAGTGCTCGGCACAACACGCTCCTTGAAGGCTCGGCCGCGATGCTTGTGGTCGCCGCCATCGCGATCTGGTGCTGTTTGCGGTTTATCCCCGGCTCAGCGCTCAGCCCGCTCGCCCACCCACTCACGGCCCAATCGCG
>JAAUTF010000347.1 GCA_012031775.1 Candidatus Altimarinota bacterium
ACAACGGCGCTGCCGAGATCGCCCACCGCTTCACCTATATGCTCGGCTGGAGCGCGACAACCGATGCCGTTGACAACTGGGTTTACGACCAAGCGGCGCAAACCTTTGTGCTCGACGATGTGATGCGCGAGCGGCTCGCCGCAGCCAACCCGGAGGCGGCGCGTAACACGATCGGGCGCTTACTTGAGGCGAGCAGCCGTGGCATCTGGCAGACCGACGATGACACGCTCGATCGCTTACATGAGCTGCACGCCGATCTTGAAGACCGGCTCGAAGGAGTCCTTTGAGAAAAGGGTGGTGCGACATAGGCTTGCTAACAAAGCTAGCAAGCCTATGTCGTACCACCCTTTTCTTTTTGATCTATGCTATAGTTGAAACGATTCTGGCACATGCCAGGTGAGGAAAAGCGACGATGTAGAGCGAGGTTCACCGTGCCATTCTGTCCTCAATGCGGCGTTGAGAACCCAGATACCGCCCGTTTCTGCGACCAGTGTGGTGCAACGCTGATTCCGGTGGTCAAAGCTGCGCCTGGCACTACGATGCCAGCACCCACGGCAACGATGCCCGCACCTGCTCCGGCTCAGGGTGGAGCAGTGAGCGCTGGGCCAGCGATCTGCCCGCAATGCGGTGCCTCAGCCATCCCAGGTGAAGCATTTTGCGACAACTGTGGTGCGTCTCTGCTAGGCGGAGCACGGCCTACGGCAGCGGCAATGCCAACCGCAGGGTACAGCGGTGGGGGCGCAATACCACAACCCAACTACCCAGCCCCACAGCCAGCTGCGCAGCCGAATTATACACCGCCGACACCAGCTTACACTCCTCCACCGGCGGCGTACAGCCCAGCGCCTACAATGCGTAGCACGCTCGCGCCAGGCCAGTTGATTCTGCACAGCACTGGGGTGAGTCTGCCACTGCCATCGCGTAATAATGCGCTGATCGGGCGCTCGGACACGGTAAGTGGCTTCTTTCCCGACATCGATCTCGGCGGCCACGGCGCGCTTGAGGCCGGTGTTGGGCGGCGGCATATGATGCTTTCGATCCAGGGTGTCAGCATTGTGGCCGAAGACCTAAACAGTACTAACGGCAGCTTTATCAACGGCCAGAAGCTTCAGCCGAATATGCCGCAGCCGTTAAGCAACGGCGATGAGTTGCGATTGGGCAATCTTGTGTTTGAAGTACGTATAGGATAAGATTTTTCTATCATCCTATGGATACCCAACCGCTGGCGCTGGTGATCGACTACTACGATGTGCTGCATCTAGCACCGTCGACGCTGGCCCCACTGACGCCGGCGAGCGTCGATCTGGTGGCAAGCCAGCGCGAGCGCGAGACGCTGAACCAGACGAACATATCGCCAGCGCTGCGCGCACAGCGACTGAGCGATATTGAGTTTGCGCGGCGCATTCTGCGCGATGATGAGCGACGACGGCGTTACGATGCGGTGATGATCGGATGGAACGCAGGCCAGCGCGGGCCTGATCGGCTCACAGTTTTGCGCCAACTACAAGAAGAGGTCGCCATAGAGATGCAGCGCTCCGGACAACAGTTCAGCGGCGACAGCTACCGCAAGCTCCGCGAGGGGCAGGAGGCGTTGGCACATGGGCGTATGCGTGAGGCGCTCGATCTGCTCCGCGAGGCAGCCACTGCCCTGCCCGACGACGCCGATGCGCAGCTGATCTTCGCCCATGCCATCCTGCAAAGCGATGATCCGCTCGCGCTTGGTAGCCATCGCTTGGGTGAACTGCACACGGCGCTTGAGCATCTGCACCGTGTTGAGCCACAGCACCGCGATCTGCCGTCGTTGCGCGCCTTTGTAGATGGGCTGATCGCGCGTGATGAAGGCAATAGCTACCTTGCGGAGCAGAAATTTCGCGGGGCGATCATGCGCGACTCGCAGCTCGGCGTTGCCTGGCGCGGCATCGCCGTGATCGCTTTACACGGCGGTGACCCGCAAGTAGCGCTCGACGCTGCCCAGCGCGCTGCCGCGATCGATCTCCACGATGAACGCGCATGGCTACTTGTTATTGCCGCAGGGCAGAACCTGGGTCGCCACCGCGCCGTGCGCGAGGCTGCCGTGGAAGTGGCACGGCTGCGTGGGTCTGGTTGGAATGTCGATCGTGTGCTGCGCGAGCTATGATATGGGAAGGTAGGTAGAATGACCAACGAACGATTGGGGCGCGTACGTGCGGCAATGGCGGCGCAGGGAATGCAGGTGTTGGTGCTAATGCCCGATGCGAACTTGCAGTATCTGAGCGGGCTAACGTTTCATCGGGGCAAGCGCCTGACACTGCTGCTGATACCGGTAGATGAGCGCACACCGACTTTTGTGATCCCTGCACTTGAAGAGCATCGTGCTGCCGCCACTAGCCGCCTGGCCGCGAACTATTTCCCCTGGCACGACGCCGACGGCCCGACGCAGGCTTTGCAGGCGGCCGTGGCGGCAGCCATAGGCGATGGGCCGCAACAGATCGGGGTTGAATTTACCGCCCTGCGGGTGATGGAGCTACGTGCGCTTGAAGCGGCCCTACTCGCGGTAACGACGGTTGATGCAATGCCGCTGCTCTCGGATGTGCGTATGGTTAAAGATGCCGACGAACTGGCAGCCATGGAGCGAGCTGTCGCGATTATCGAGACTGCGCTCGGCGAGGGCATTGCACAGATCCGCGCTGGTATGAGCGAGCGTCAGCTAGCGCGCATCATTGCCGACGGTATTCTGGCCGCAGGTGGTGCTGGCGAAGCTTTCGAGACAATGATCGCTAGCGGGCCAAACGGAGCGAGCCCGCATCATAACAATAGCGACCGCGGTTTTGTGGCGGGCGACCTGATCACGATCGACTGCGGCGCGATCTATAACGGTTATTTGTCCGATATTACACGCACCGTGGCGCTCGGCGAACCGACTGAGGAGGCACGGCGCATCTACGAATTGGTGCGCGCCGCCAATGCCGCTGGTATCGCAGCGGTGAAACCTTTTGTTAGCGGTGAGACGATCGATCGCGCCGCGCGCAACGTGATCGAAGCTGGCGGTTATGGCGCGTATTTCGTCCACCGCACCGGCCACGGCCTTGGCATCGAGGCGCACGAACTGCCGAATATCGTGATGGGAAGCACACAGCCGCTGGCCATCGGTACAACCTTTACGGTTGAGCCCGGTATCTACGTTCCCAGCATCGGTGGCGTGCGCATCGAGGACAATGTTGTAATCACGGAAGACGGCGTGCGTGTGTTGACGAGCTTCCCACGTGAGTTGCTTGTCATCGAAACGACGTAGTTCGTGGCCAAAGCTTAAAGCACAAAACGTAAGGGCGCAGCGTGCTGCGCCCTTACGTTTTGTGAGCCTATGCGCTAGAGAAATGAGGAATAGTGGAGCGTCTTCCTGCGGTACTAGCGCGTCCGGTGACGCGCCCGCGACGTCTGTTGGTTGTACTGGCCTTCCTGGCGTTTATCAGCCTTGGCTTACCCGACACTCTCATCGGCGTGGGCTGGCCGAGCATGGCGAGCGAACTCGCGATCGGGCTAGATGCGCTCGGCCTCTTTTTGATCGCTACCTCGATCGGCTACCTTGCGGCGACGTTTACCAGTGGGCAACTGATAGCACGCTTCGGCGTTGGGCTGTTGCTTGCGGCTAGCACACTGACGACCTCGGTGGCGCTCTTCGGCATCGCGCTTTCACCGGCATGGTGGCTATGGTAGGTCTGGGCGTTTTCCTCGGCGCGGGCGGCGGCGCGATCGATGCCGGGCTCAACACCTATGCGGCGACGCAGTTCAGCCCGCGCACGATGAACTGGCTACACGCCTGTTCGGTATCGGCGCGACGATCGGGCCAGCGGTGATGACCTTCGTGCTCAGCAACGGCTGGTCGTGGCGTCTCGCCTATGGCTCGTCGGCGGTATGCAGTTCGTGTTGATGCTGTGTTTCTTCTTCACGCAGCGGCTCTGGTCTAGCTCGCAGCAGGCGGCACACAAGGACGTGCCGCACGCACCGCTGGCCGCAACTCTGCGCTTGCCCCATGTTTGGCTTGCCGCAGTGACATTTATGATCTATGTTGGTCTGGAGGTGAGCGCGTCGCAGTGGAGTTTTACGCTGTTTACGCAATCGCGCGGTGTGCCGCTGGAAATCGCTGGTTACTGGGTCAGCGGCTACTGGGGGAGTCTCACACTGGGGCGGATTGTGATCGGCTTTGTGGCAAATCGTATCTCAACAGCGCGATTGCTTCTAACGGCGATGATCGGTGCGCTGATCAGCACGCTGCTGATCTGGCTGAACCCAGCAACCTGGCTGGCACTCGGTGCTCTTGGAATGCTGGGGTTTTGCCTGGCGACCATCTTTCCATCGTTGATGAGCGATACGCCGCACCGCATCAGTGCAGCCCATGTACCGAATGCAGTGGGTATGCAGATGGCCTTCAGCAACCTGGGCGTGTCGGTGGTGCCCGCCTTGGTTGGTATTGTCGGCACGAGCTTCGGCCTAGAGTGGATCAGCTTCAGCCTGGTGGTGCTGGCGCTGCTCTTGATCGGCTTGTATATCAGTTTGCGGCACGGAGCGCGGAGCCAACCGTGAGAAGGGATGCGTCCGGTAGCGTGTTATTAGGCTGGCGCTGGCGTCAATGCAAAGGGAAATGGTTGCTAGCCTAACGAGATGCGCAAAGCAACGCATTGTAAACTGCTGAGTTCTGAATTCTATGCGCCATAACGCGCCATGTATTCGCTCATCCCATCGGGGGCAACGGCGATGGCCTGTGTTAAACCGTTGTGGTGCAGAAGCGCAGCGGCCATACTCGCGCGGGTGCCGCTCTCACAGACGACGGCAAGCGGGCGATCGGCAGGGAGTTCTGCCAGACGAGCGCGCAATTCGCCAAGCGCAATACGGTAGGCACCCTGAACAATGCCTTTCTCCCACTCGTACGAGTCGCGCACATCAAGCACCGCGTTGCCCTGGGCGATGTGGTTGTGGAAGCCAACGATATCAATAGTTGGCAGTGGCACGACGGCAACTCCGGCGCTCTGCCAGTCGTCTGGCATGGCGGCGAGAAAACCGACGATCGGGTTGTGGCCGTGTGTTGCGAGTAGTTCAGCCGCCTCGCTGGCCACGAGGGCCTGTTCGGCGCAGAGCACCACCGTTGCGCCGGGAGCGATGAGCGCGGTAACACGGGCGAGCAGTGCATCGCGTGCGGCGGGAATATGCAGCGCACCGCTCGGGTGCGCTGACGCGTAGTCGGGGCGCGGTCGCAGATCGATCAGTGTCGCGCCGGCCTCTACGGCGGCTAGCGCCGCAGGAAGCGAGAGCGCTGCAGTAGCGACGCGGGCCACCGGCGCGAAATACGCTTCAGGCAAGGGCAACAAGCCCTGATTCGTCTGCCGATTGTGCAAGACATCGGCCACCGCTGTACGCACAGTATCGCTCACCCACGCTGAGAACGTCGCCCGGTCGGGGGCTTGTAGCGCCCAGTTAAAGCGGCGCTCAAACCCGATCGTGCTGGACACTTTGCCGCTCATCGCTTTGCCACCGCAGGCGGAACCGCCGTAGTGCCCAGGAAAGATCTCGACATCGTCGGGGAGCATGAGCAAAACGCTCGAAAAGGCTAGTATAGAGCGGCGCAGGGCCGGTATCCGGCAGTTCAACAAGGTCGGCGCGCCCGACATCGCCGACGAACAGGCAATCGCCGGTGAGCACAAACCAGGGCCGTGCAGCGCGCGGCGTATCGCAGATCAAATAGCTCGTATGCTCCGGAGTATGGCCAGGCGTGTGCAGCGCCCGAATAATCACCTTGCCGATCTGCAGTTCCTCGCCATCATCTAGCGCGCGGTGGGCGAAGGTGGCAGCGGCGCGCTGCGGCAGCACCAGCGTCGCACCCGTAAGTGCAGCCAGCGCGCGCCCGTTCGACACATAATCGGCGTGCAGATGCGTTTCTACTACGTATCTGATGCGCAAGCCTTTGTCGGCGGCGAAGAGCGCATATGTCGCGGCGGGCAGCCCGGGATCGACCACCGCTGCCTCACCGGCGGCCACGCAGCCGATCAGGTACGACGCAGCTGCGAGTGGTTCAATACAGAAATTGGCGAAAGAGCATAAGATTGTAAGCAAATCGTCATCTGAGGCGCGTGTAAAAGGCACCATTAACGCGTTTTTAGCCCTCACACTAACAGATTTGCATAGCCCAGAGCAGATTCTTGTCATCGGATACCAACGTATGAGCATTATACTATAGCAAGTCTTAACAGTTTGTGGAGAAGTTGGCGCTGCGAGCGCATAGCGACGCTGCGTGCCAGGCTACCCGGTACTGCAACCTGTTGAGGTTTACTATAGAACAATTTGAACGGCTACTACAACGATGAGTTATGATGCACCCTATCGCTGGCCCGCCAGTCCAAGTTGCGGTTACACCGCAACCGTCGCTCGACGCCCGTGTGGTTCCTGATTTTTGGGAACGACTATCTCCCATAGATGACAACTGGCAGTTGACGATCGATGGACTGGT
>JAAUTF010000348.1 GCA_012031775.1 Candidatus Altimarinota bacterium
ACCGAGGTTATGATTCGGCCGGGATCGCGACGCTGGAGGGCGGAGCGCTCACCCGCCGCCGCGCCGAAGGCAAGCTGCGCAACCTCGAGTCGAGTTGTCGAAGCGTCCGCTGGAAGGCCTGATCGGCATCGGACACACCCGCTGGGCCACCCATGGTCGCCCCAGCGTTCCCAACGCGCACCCGCACGCCAACGCGCACACCAACGGCGACGCGTACGCCAACGCGTACCCGCACACCAACGGCGACGAGTGTGGGTGCCCCTGCGACACTGCTCGGTATCAATAGCATTTTGCCGCACGAAGACGCTAACCCGGCCGGTATGGCCGAGGCCTTTATTACCACTGCCTCCGCTCATGGCACCATCGATCGGCTGGTGGTCTATGTAGATGTAGGCACTACGAGCAGCCAGTTGGTCGTTGGCCTTTACGCCAATGCTGCGGGCGATCTGCCAGGTGCATTGTTGGCCCAGGGGAGCCTTTCAGCCCCTGCGCCCGGTGCCTGGAACACGATCAGCATCCCGCCCGTGAGTGTCACCAACGGCACAAAATACTGGCTCGCCGTGCTCGGCCCGTCGGGGACAGGATTACTGCGTTTCCGCGATACTGTATCGGGCGGTCGGGCGGTCGTCAGTGCGCAAACGGCTTTGAGCAGCCTTCCTACAGCTTGGTCGTCTGGCCCCGTGTACCTCAACGCGCCACTAGCGGCCTATGCGCTTGGCAGCAGCGGTAATTCCGACGCTGGCCGTGGGCCTTTCCTGGCGGCACGTGCGCCTGCTCCTGGCGCAGGGATGGCCGGCGGCGCGCGCTTCTACTGCGATCTGCATCGGCAAGGAGAGTAAGCTTTCTGATGACACACACAGCCCGCTCGCTAGCAGGTGTACGAGCGTATCTTCAACGTGATACGTTCGCCAACGAAACTGTAAGCTGCTTGCTGCTCTGATTTATCGTTTGTTTAGCCCGGTTCTCTATACTGCCTCGTAGTTCACTCCGACAGCTTGTAGTCGGCGTAGGTCAATCATCAGAGATGCTATGCGTATCGGGATCGATGTCCGTTACCTGTCGCACGGGCTTGTCGGCGGCGTCCATACCTATATTGCGCATTTCGTGCCCGCGCTGCTTGAGGCAGCCCGTGACCACGACGTTTTTCTCTACGCCGACACAAAACGCCCCTTCGAGATCACCCGGCTGCCGGAGCACGCTCAGGTTCGTTATTTGCCGTATCGTGCGCCCTTCTCGAGCGTTGCTAACGATCTATTTATGCGGCGGGCAATCGCCCGCGACCGCGTCGATGTAATGCATTTTCCGGCGAACTATGGCTTTGCACCGTCGTCGGCACGCAGTATCATCACGTTGCACGATGCGATCAACGTCTTACCGCTGCGCGAGATCTGGCGCGGGCACCCGAAGGCCCCACGTACGGTAGCGATGATGACTTACCTACATGTGTGCTCGACGCTAGCGCTTAAGCGGGCCGATCTGGTGCTAACTGTTTCTGAGCATGCCCGCCACGAGATTGCGCGTGTGAGCGGTTTTAGCAGTGAGCACATCGTGGCCGTGCCGCACGCGCCGACACCTGATTTGCGCCGCGTGGAAGATGAAGATACCCTGGCAGCACTACGCACTCGCTTCGGCATCAGCCATCCTTTTGTGCTTGCCGACGGCCTCAAGAACCCGGCGGTGCTTGTGCGGGCCTGGCGGCGGCTACCGGAGGTTGTGCGGGCGCAATACCGCATCGTCTTCTTCGCGCGCCGCCCGGATGTGCTGCCCGAAGTTCACGCCGCAGTTGCTGCCGGCCACGCGACCTTGCTTGTGCGCCCCGAGCGCAGTGAGCTGATCGGGCTGTATAGCATGGCCGATGCCTTTGTCTTCCCCTCGTGGATCGAGGGCTTCGGTATCCCGCTGCTGGAAGCGATGACCTGCGGGGCACCGGTGATCGCCTCTGATCGTGGTGCGATCCCCGAAGTGCTCGGAGATGCCGGACTGCTCGCCGGTGCGGAAGACGATGCCTCCTTCGCGCGCCATCTCCTGGCCGTCCTTGGCGATCGTAATGTCGCGGAGGGTCTGCGCGCTTGCGGCTATGCGCGCGCCGCGCAGTTTTCCTGGCAGCACACCGCAGCGCGCATTCTTGCTAGCTACCTTACGTGTTTCACCAGGCCGCGTGATGGTGCAACGCTGTTGGCAACAGGACGATAAGGATATGCAGCAATTTTCGCGGGTGGTCGCGCGCAATTCTGCCTTCGGTCTGGCGGCGCAACTGCTGATCAAGATACTTTCGTTTGCGTTCTCAGTGCTTATTGTCCGTGAGCTCGGCGCGACTGATTTCGGCCAGTATGCGGCGGTCGCTGCCTTCGGTTCGATCTTCCTTTTATCGGCGATCTGGGCCTGAGCCCCTACACCGTGCGTGAAGTGGCGCGTCTCCGCGATACCGAGCATGGGGCCGAGCGCATCCAGCGGCTCTACGGCGATGTGCTGATGATGCGCATTGTGCTCTCGATGATCGGTGTTAGCTGTATGCTGCTGGCGGCGTGGGCTACCGATCGCCCGCTGGTGATGATCACTGCGCTAGCGATGAATGCGCTCGGTATGGTGCTTTATGGCATTCAAGGCACGAGCGAGTCGCTGCTCGCTGGGCACGAGCGGCTCGACCTCACCGCCGGTGCGAAGGTGCTCTACCAGTTGACTTTTGTGATATTGGGCGGGCTCGCGCTGTGGTTTGGCCTTGGCTACTACGGCCTGATCGGTGCCACGCTGATAGCGATTACGTTGCTGACGACGGTCTGCTGGTTTGCGGTGATGCGGATCGGCGTGTCCCCGCTGCGCGGTTTTGTGCAGAACTGGCCCACACTGCTGCGCGCAAGCATTCCCTTCGGTATTATCGGCTTTACGTTGGGCCTTTCCTATAAGTTCGATAGTGTGCTGCTGAATATTTTTCGGGGCGACGCCGAGACGGGTTACTATAATGCTGCCTACAATCTCGTTTTCTCTACCGCCATTCTCTCGAATGTGATTAATACTGCGCTCTACCCTTCGCTGACGCGCCAGGCGGCGATTGCACCGCAGACGCTGCCGCCGATCTATGCACGCGCACTCGGCTATCTCTTGATAATGGCGCTGCCCATTGCGGTTGGTGCCAGTGTGCTTGCCGAACAGATCGTGCCGTTTCTTTTCACCGAAGCCTATCTTCCCGCAATTCCGGCGCTCAAGATCGTCATCTGGGCCGTGCCGCTGATGTTTGTTTCCGAGTTCCTTGGCTACGTTGTGTTGATCGCCGGTCAGGAGCGGCGTGTTGCGCGGGCGGTGCTGATCAGTACCGGCTTGAATGTCGCGCTTAACTTGCTGCTCGTTCCGCTGATCGGCTTTCTCGCCGCCGCTGTGATGACCGTCGTCACCGAATTGGTGCTGGTGGCGCAGTATGGCTGGATGCTGCGCCCTGAATTTCGTGGCCTCGATTGGGGCCGCATTCTTGTACGCCCCTTGCTGGCTGCTGCGCTTATGGGCGCTGTTGCTTTCGCGTTATATGATGTGCCCTTGCTGCTGAATGTGAGCTTGAGCGGGTTGGTGTACGTTATACTGCTGATGCTCTTCGGGGTTATCGGCATTGCGGAGTGGCGTTTCGTGCGCGATATGCGGCGTGGCGCGGCGGTGCCAGAGCAAGAGGGGGCGTCGCTGTGAAAATAGTTCTACCTATTCATCACTTCCCGCCGCGTTATAGCGCCGGTGCCGAGTTATATACCTTTCGTCTGGCGCGCTGGCTTATTACACAGGGCCATCGCGCCGAGGTTGTCTGCGTCGAGCGTATCGATGACCACAGCGCAACATCGCTCGCTGCGCACTACGATAGCTACCAGGGCGTGCCCGTGTGGCGGCTGTCTTTTAATATCAGCGCTGCGCCCGACGCGCTGCTCTGGAGCTATGCCAACCCCGCCATTGCCGATTGGTTCGATGACTATTTTGCGTGCGAACGGCCCGATCTGGTGCATCTGCAAAGTGGCTACTTGATCGGTGTCGGTGCGCTTGAAGTGGCCCGGCGCTACGGTATTCCGACGGTTGTCACGCTGCACGATTTCTGGTTTCTTTGCCCGCGTATCACCTTGCTGCGTGGCGATGGATCGCTGTGTGTCGATGTCCCCGCCGACCCGGGAGCCTGCGCTTGGTGTATGCTGCTAGAGGGGCGACGCTTCCGACTGCCCGAGCGTTTGAGTGGCGGCATGGCCGGGCGCGCTGCGCTGTCGCTTGCGCTGCAGCCGCAGCGGGTAGCGGTAGCTAGTCGTCGGGCACGGCTGGCCACTGCGCTCACTGCTGTGGACGCGGCTATTGCTCCGTCGCATTTTCTAGCCAGTAAGTTCGCAGGCCATATCGCTCCCGAGCGCTTGCATATGGTGCGCTATGGCCTCGATAGTTCGCATCTGCACGCTGCGCCTCGCCCCGCCCAGGCCGGTGTTCTGCGGCTCGGCTATATCGGCCAGATCGGCGCGCATAAAGGTGTTCACCTTATCGTCGCAGCGATCAAGAGCCTGCCCGCCCGCGGCTGCCCGGTTACGGTGACGATCCATGGTGATCTCGATCAGCACGCTCACTACAGTCGCCGTCTGCGCGCTCAGATTGGCGATGATCCGCGCATTACGCTGGCGGGGCGCTTCGATAATAGCCGCATCGCCGAGGTGCTCGGTGCCTTCGATGCCACGATTGTGCCCTCCATTTGGTATGAGAACAGCCCGCTGGCTATCATGGAGGCTCACGCCGCTGGGCGCCCGGTGCTTACGTCTGCGCTCGGCGGGATGGCCGAACTGGTGCGCGATGAGGTCGATGGGCTGCACTTTCGTGCGGGCGATGCGTCCGACCTGGCGCGCCAGATCCAACGGCTGCGTGAGGATGCTGCGCTGCTGCCACGTCTGTGTGGCGGTGTTCGTGCGCCTTCCACAATCGATGCTGAGATGGATAGCTTGATGCAGATTTACCACTCATTATGATGAACTGGGGCTCGAAGCTTATGGTGCGATTGATGCGTGCGCTCTCGCTGCTGGCGTGTTCTGCGCTGGTGGTCAGTATATTCAGCAGCGCCGGTGCTCTCTACGCTGCACCGAACCTGCCGCCTGGTTTTGTGCTGGAGACGTATATCGGCGGCTTGCTCTCGCCACGTGCTTTTGCTTTCGCCCCCGATGGACGCGTCTTTATCGCTGAACGCGGCAGCGCCACATCCACCGATATCAATCTGGCTAATGTGCGTGTCTATAAAGACGGCGCACTGCTGCCACGCTCGACCACACACGCCTTTGATGTCTGCGGCGATGGCGAGCGCGGTTTCCTGGGCATCGCGATCGATCCCAACTTTAGCACGAATAACTACATCTATGTCTACTATACGCGTCAGCGGGATGGGAATGGATCTGCCTGCGACTCAAAGCCGGAAACGGACGGCCCCTACAATCGGGTTTCGCGCGTTACAATGGGCTTAGATGGCGTAATTGTAGGTAGCGAAGTGGTGCTGCTCGATTTTATCACTGCTGAGGGCGGTATCCATAATGCCGGTGATCTGCACTTCGATCGCCAGGGGAACTTGCTGATCTCGACTGGCAACGGCAACATGAACGATAACCCGTCGCAGAACCTCGCCGATCTTGGTGGTAAGATTTTGCGCATTCGCCCCGACGCTCAGGTTGCGCGCGGTTACACCATCCCCGCCGATAACCCGTATGCCTCGTCGAGCGGCGCACGTTTTTGTGGCACCACACCGCCGCAAAGTGGCAACGGCCCATGCAAAGAAGTTTACGCGTCTGGTTTTCGTAACCCCTTTCGCTTCACCGTCAACAACGATGACGATACGATCTACGCCTTCGATGTCGGTGGCGGCGCGTGGGAGGAGATCAACAAGGTCGTCAAGGGCGGCGACTACGGCCACCCCCAGCGCGAAGGTCTCTGCGATGGGGCGGCCTACTGCTTGCCTGGCGAAGAATATTTCGGTGTTGGCCTGAGCCCGCAGGGGTATCAGGAGCCGATCTATACCTATAAGCACACAGAGTACCACAACGCTAGTGATGCAGCCGTCATCGGCGGGGCCTTCTATGCCGGCAGTGCGTACCCGGCGCAGTATCACGGGAATCTTTTTTTCGCCGATTACGCCCGCGCCTGGATCAAGCGCCTTATCTACGATGCTGCAAGCGATAGTTGGAGCAGGGCAGATTTCGCCACCGGCCTCGATACTCTGCGTGGCACCGGTAATTCGATTATCGGGGTGCAGAGCGGGCCAGACGGCAATCTCTACATTCTACATCTCAGCGACGATGAAGCCGATGGCCGCGTTTATCGGCTGCGTTACACGCTCGCCAATCGCCCGCCAACAGCCCAGATCGCGGCCGATCCGATCGATGGTGTACTCGATACTGAGTTCACCTTCTCTGCTAGTGGCTCCAGCGACCTGACAACAATAGCTTGACTTATCTCTGGGATCTTGG
>JAAUTF010000349.1 GCA_012031775.1 Candidatus Altimarinota bacterium
GTCGAGCGGTGACATTGCGGTCCGGGAGTCCTCGGGACGCACCGTGTCAGTGGAAACCGCCTCTGGGGACCTCACCATCGACCTTGTCGAGCCACTGCTTCCATGCGCGAGTCACCTTCACCGCGCTGTCGATAGCGCCGATGCGCGCGTGTGCATAAGGGCTGCGGACGATCGCCACAAACGCCATCCCCGGTAGATGGATGTCGGCGACGTAGCTGCCGCTGCCGGTGATCAGGCGTGGATCCTCTTTGCGCTTGACTTCAGCCCCGATCAGTGCGCTATAGGCCATAGCTGCTGCCTTTCTTTAAAGCTTCATCTTTCCTTTATACTATAGCAGCCCTGAGGATGTTGTGCTTTTCGCAAGTAACACCGCCCGTGTGTACCGATGTTATGCGCTGGCTACTACGCCCAACCCATACATGGTCAGGCTCATATTCTGTAGCGCGCTAGCGCTTGGGCATAGCGAGGAGGCTTATTGAACAAACCAGTACACATTGGCCTGGCGGGCGCTGACGCTGCGCTCATCTTGCAGCTCACACGATGCACACCCGGCCTGCGGCTAGTCGCCGTTGCCGATCCGCAGCTTGAGGCGGTGATTGTCGCGCTTCGGCAGGCCGCCATCGTCGCACCGCGTCTGGTGACGAACGCAGCGCAGCTGGATGCGGCCGCTGCCCGCGGCCACGTGGCTGTGCTGGAAGATGTAACATCGCTTGGCCAGGCTGCGACGATCGATATCGTCGTCGATGCGACCGGCTCTGTTCTGCTGGGGGCCGAGATCGCGCTAGCCGCCTTTGCCCACACCAAAGCGCTGCTTGTGCTCTACCCAGCGCTGATGGTAAGCCTGGGGCCTGTACTCCACGGGCGGGCGCAGCAGGCTGCAACGCCGCTCGTGTTCGCCCACGGCAGCCCGGCGCTGGCGTTGATCGAGGTGTACCGCTTTGTTTCTGATCTGGGCCTGCGCCCGCGCCTTGCTGGTATCTGTGGCGCAGCCGATCTGCCGCTCCTCGATCTTGTGCTGGCCGCCAACTGGCTCGACCTTGCCCTGCTGCCTACACCGCTCGATGTAGCGCCGGGTCAGGCGCTCACCTCTATGGCGCTGCCAGAGCAACTGCGCGAGCAGGCGCAGCTGGCCTACGTACGCGCTGCACCGCCCGCCGTATTTGTGTTTGCCGAAGCGGCCTTTCCGCAGCAAGCAGCCTTGCTTGAACAGGCTGGCCTCGGCAAAGGGCCGCTCTTTTGCTTTACACAAGCAGCCGGTTTTGGCTTTTTAGCTATAGCCCGAGCCATACAAAGTGTAAAATATGCCACTCAACCTCAACTGCTCCCGCGTTACACGGTGGCCGGGCGAACGCATAAACCCTTGCCGCAGGGGCACAGCATTTCAGCGGGCGACTGCGAGCCCTGGCTGCTGGCCCTTGCGGAGTCGTCCGTTGCTCCGCTACCCTATGCGCTGGCCATGGGCTGCCGCCTGAGGTATAACATCGGGCCGGGCGAGATCGTGCGCTGGGGCGACATAACGCCACCTACAAGCGCTGCGGCGCGTCTCTATGCCGAGCAAATAGCCCTGCTGCACCGTGATGAACGTGTATAATAATGCAGCATGCACAATGTACAATCTTCTATCTGCAATCGTAACTAGGAGAGCTTCCCATGGAATCACCCACTCCCTGGCCCGCAAGCGAACTGTTCTGGCGCGGAAAGCGCGTCGTCGTCACTGGCGGGGCTGGTTTTCTTGGCTCCTATGTTGTGCAGAAGCTGCAGGCACGTGGTGCCGACGAAGTCTTCGTGCCGCGCTCACGCGACTACGATCTGCGCGAGCATACGGCGGTGCTGCGGCTACTTGCAGACGCCCGCCCCGATGTGATCATCCATATGGCGGCACGGGTCGGTGGCATCGGGGCTAACCGCGCCCACCCCGCCGAGTTTTTCTACGATAACTTGATGATGGGCGTGCAGCTGATGCACGAGAGTTGGAAATACGGCGTGGGGAAATTCGTCGCCGTCGGCACCGTTTGCGCCTACCCCAAGTATACCCCGCTACCGTTTAAAGAAGACGACCTCTGGAACGGCTACCCCGAGGAGACGAATGCGCCCTATGGCCTGGCCAAGAAGATGTTGTTAGTGCAAAGCCAGACGTATCGCGAACAATATGGGTTCAACTCGGTCTTTTTGCTGCCGGTGAATCTCTACGGCCCCAACGATAATTTCGATCTCGCTAGCTCGCATGTGATCCCCGCGCTGATCCGTAAGTGCCTTGAAGCGAAGCGCGCTGGGCTCGACTCGATCGAGGCCTGGGGCGATGGCTCGCCGACGCGCGAGTTCGTCTTTGTCGAAGACGGTGCCGAAGGCATTGTGCTCGCCGCCGAGCGCCTCAACAGCAGCCTGCCGGTCAATATCGGCAGCAGCTACGAGATAAGCATCAAAGACCTCACCGAGTTGATCGCCCGCCTTACCGCATTCGAGGGCAAGATCCGCTGGGACAGCAGCAAGCCCAACGGCCAGCCGCGCCGCAAGCTCGACACCACCCGCGCCCGCGACCTTTTCGGCTTCGAGGCGCGCACCACCTTTGAAGATGGCCTGCGCGCTACGATCGATTGGTATCTTCAGGAGTATGCGGAAGTCGCGGCGTAGTGTGTTCAGGCATCGGAAGTCAGAATTTAGAATGCCGAACGGGCTCTGTAATCTGCAATCTGCCTTCAGCCTTTACAGCGGGCTCGACCTTAACTCGCGCTGCTCGGTACGAAGAACTTTGTGCAACCTTCGGCTAGCGCGCACGTATCTTATGGCAGGACAGCGTCTGGGCTTCTGAGTCCTGAATTCTGACTTCTGAATTCTTCAAAAGAGGTTGCTGATGCTTCGAATCGCACGTCTGCTCGCGGTCGGGTATCTGGTGCTGGCGCTGGCGACGACGGCATTTACGTTGTTTGTTGGGCCGGTTGGCGCGGCAATGTTTCGGCTGCCAACGCTCGGCCCTGGCGGCGATCCCGTACAAGTCACCCTGGCCTACGGTACCGAGAAGCGGGCATGGCTTGAGGATGCCGTCACGCGCTTTGCGGCAAGCAACCCACGGGTGCGCGGGCGCCCGATCGAGATCGAGTTAGTTGGCCTTGGTTCGCGCGAGATCGTCACCGAGATTGTCGATAACGGCTTTCAACCAACGGTGATCAGCCCGGCTAGCACCATCCAGATCGAATTGCTGCGCGACCAGTGGGCGCGGCAGAACAGCGGCCAGTCGATCTTCTTTAGCGGCAGCGATGCCCCACAGCCGCTGGTGATCACGCCGCTGGTGCTGGTGGTGTGGCAGGAACGCGCGCAGCTGCTCTTCGCCAACGGTCAGACCAATTTCTGGAACGACCTCCACAGCCTGCTCGCCGCCCCTGAGGGCTGGGGCAAACTCGGTCGGCCCGAATGGGGCTTCGTCAACTTCGGTCAGACCTCGCCCGAAACCTCGAATAGCGGCATTCAGACGCTTGTCTTGATGTCCTACGGCTACTACAACAAATCGCGTGGTCTGAGCAACGAAGATGTGCTTAACGCCGATTTTCAGCGCTGGCTCACCGAGATGCAGAGCGCGGTGCCCGACTTCGAAAACAGCACCGGCAACCTCATGATCGACATGCTGCGCTTCGGGCCGAGCAAATACAGTATGGTCTCCGTCTACGAGAACCTGGCGATCGAGAATTTTAAGACGGCCGCTAACCGCGGCGGCGAGATCCAGGTCTACTATCCGCCGGTCAATATCTACAGCGAACATCCGTATGCCGTGCTCGATGCGCCCTGGGTGACGCCGGAACAGCGCGAGGCTGCTGCCGCCTTTCGCGCCTTCCTGCTCAGCGATGAAATACAACGTCTCGCGCTTGAGACCTACGGTTATCGCCCGGTTAATCTGCAAGTGCCGATCGACCCGAACGACCCGAATAATCCATTCAGCCGCTATGCCTCCTATGGTATCACCTTCGATATTGCGGAGCAGGTCGAGGTGCCGCCAGCAGAAGTGCTCAACACGCTGATCGAATTCTGGCGCGCGAAGTACGGCGGTGAGGTTACAGGTTACAGGTTACAGGGTACAGGGTACAGGGTACAGGGTACAGGGAGGGCAGGTGGTGAGCGGCATTCTGACTCCTGACTCCTGACTCCTCTAGGTAAGGGAGATCTATGCGACGTATCGCACTCTTGATGATATCGATCACGCTTGGAACGCTGCTCGTCGCCTGCGGTGAGCGTGGCAGCACCGGCGAAGGGCCGCCATCTGATGCTCTTGTGGTGAAGATGCTCTACGGCAGCGAGAAACAACTTTGGATCGACGATGTCACTGCGACCTTTAACGCGCAACAGAACCGTTCGACCAGCGGTAAGACGATCTTTGTCGAAGCGGTGGCCGCCGGATCGACTGACTCGATGGAGCGCATTTTAGATGGCCGTGACCAGCCAGCGATCTGGAGCCCGGCGAGTTCTATTCTGGTGCCGGTGGCCAACGAGCGCTGGGCTGCGGCCAACAACGGTGCTCAGTTAGTCGATGCCGCGCCGCCGCCGCTGGTGCTTAGCCCGGTGGTGATCGCGATGTGGCGCCCTATGGCCGAAGCGCTCGGCTGGCCGAACACGCCGATCGGCTATGCCGATATCGCCGAGCTCGCCTCTAGCGGGAAGACCTGGGCCGATTTCGGCCACCCCGAATGGGGGCCATTCCAATTTTGGCCACACTCACCCCGATTACAGCAATAGCGGCATCACTAGCATTCTGTCTACTGCATACGCCGCTACCGGCAAAACGCGCGGCCTGACGGTGGCCGATGTGCAAAGCCCGGAGGTCGGCCAGTTTATGGCTGATGTCGAGCGCAACATCATCCACTACGGCGAGAGCACTGGCTTCTTCGGTCGCCAGATGTTCAATCGTGGCCCAAGCTACCTTTCGGCGGCCGTGCTCTACGAAAACTTGGTTGTTGAGTCTTACGATCAGACGCGCTACCCGAACCGCGCCCTGCCGGTGGTGGCGATTTACCCGAGCGAAGGAACTTTTTGGAGCGACCATCCATTTGCTGTTCTGAAGGCACCCTGGATCGATGAGGAGTTGAGCGCAGCGGCGCAGACATATCTCGACTTCTTGCTGGAGCGTCCGCAGCAGGAGAAAGCGCTGCAGTATGGTTTTCGCCCCGCCGATCCGAATGTGGCACTGAGCGCGCCGCTGACGGCCGAAAATGGCGTCGATATCAACCAGCCGACAACGCTGCTCGAAGTGCCGGAAGCCGAAGTTACCGAGGCGGTGCGCGCGGTCTGGGGCCAGAACAAAAAGCGTGTCGATGTGCATATCGTGCTCGATATCTCGGGCAGTATGAACGACGAAGGACGGCTGGAACAGGCGAAACGCGCACTGCGCACCTTTGTTGAGCAGCTGGGCGATGAGGATTTTCTGGCCTTTACCGTATTTAGCACCGAGTCCACCACCGTTAGCCCGTCGAGCGAGCTGGCCCGAAGCGCAGCGACGTTCTCCGACAGATCGAAAACCTCTTCGCTACCGGCAATACGCGCCTGATCGACACCGTGAGCGAAGTGTATAGCGAGATGGCGCAGAGCCCGCCCGGCGAGCGCATCCGCGCCTTGGTTGTGCTCAGCGACGGTGCCGACAACCAGAGCGAACTGTCGGCTGATGAACTGGCGCAGCAGCTCAGCGTGGATGAAGAAGGCCGCAGTATCAAGGTCTTCACCATCGCCTACGGCACCGGCAGCGATGTCGATACCGCCTTGATGACCCGTATCGCCGACGCGTCGGGGGCCAAAACCTACACCAGCGATCCAGCGAATATCGACCGCATCTACCGCGATATTGCGACGTTTTTCTAATCTGCGGTTCTGAGGAACCGCCAATGCTCAGGAAAGGATGGTGTCGCCAGTCGTGGCGGCCAGGCTGCCTCAATTGGCGACACCATCCCTTTTTCTGAACCATCGGCTTATGAACGATATTGGTACCGCCGCCCGTGACCCGCTCAATGTGCTCGTGCTGGTCGTCGCGATAGTTGTGGGATTGACGGTAGCGAACTGGCTGTTTGTGGTCGGCATGCTGGCCTATGGCGCGGCAGTGCTCTTAACCGCGCGCGATCCGGCAACTGGTGTGGCCGCGCAGCGTTCGGCGCGGCGCGCCTCGGCGGCGAAGATCAGCAGCCCCACCTTCCGCGCTATCATCGGCGAGATCGATACTTCGCAGCGTGAGATCGAGCGCTCGATCGCGCAAACTTCGGGGGCCTTGGCGCGGCTGCTGGCTGGCGTCAAAACCCAGACCGGCGAGTTGATCGACCAGGCTCACGAGCTGGCGCGCAAAGGCGAGATCATCGAGCAGTACCTGAAGACGATCAATCCAGCTCAGCTGCAAAGCCAGGTCGCGCATATCGATGGCCAGATCGCTCGTACCCACGATACCCTACACGCTGCAGCAACTCCAGGAAACTAA
>JAAUTF010000005.1 GCA_012031775.1 Candidatus Altimarinota bacterium
AAACATACCAGAAATGATGCTTCACAGACTCTGGCGCTCTTCTGAGTCCTGAATTCTGAATCCTGACTCCTATCCATAATATCCCGGTATCGCCCAGCCCAATGCGGCCACGGCGAGCAGTACGAAGAAAGCGAGCAGAGCGAAGAGGGTGTAGCGTCGCCAGCGCGGCGGTAGCAAGCCCTGGTAGCCAAGTGCGAGCAGCCAAACGGTTGGTACAAAGGCGCTGAACATGTAGCGCCCACGCGGGATGTAGCGTGGCCTGCCATCCTCCCCGATCGGATGCACGCGCAGCACCACGGCGAGCCAGCCGGCAACAACCACGGCGACGAAGAGCCAGATACAGCGCTGCTGCCAGAGCGGTAGCTCAGCACGCTGCTGCCAGCCCAGGATCGCCAGCCCGGCCAGCGCGGCGAGTGCAATCCCGCGCATGGCCCATGTCCAGAACGGCCCCATGCCGATATGATCCCAGCCAAAGCGCACCCAGAAGCTGTCGAAGACGATCGGCACTAGCCAGGGGTAGGTGGCTGCGCTGCGCTGCCAGTCGCTCAGCGAACGGAGCGTTTCGTCCAGCCCGAGCCGTAGGTAGCGTGCGTCGAGCGCGCTAAGCCAGGGCCGTGCGCCGATCACGGTGTTGCCAGCTGCGTCGCTCACGATCTGGAAGCCGATGAGAAACGCGGTCAGGCCACCACAGACCAGCGCGCCGGGGCCAACCCACCAGGGCAGGCGTTCGCGGCGCAACGCCCAGAAGATCGCTAGCGTAAACGGCACCATCCCGATCAGGCCGGTGCGTTTGCTAAAAATCGCCACCAGCAGGCTGAGCAAAGCGAGTGCCAGCGGAAAGGGGCGCAGGCCATCGCGCACGAGTAGCACACAGCCGAGCAAGAGCGTCGCCGCGCTGAAATTGACCAGCACGTCGTTGTTGACGGCGCTCATCAGGTCGGCAAAGGCGGGCGCGGCAAGCACGAGTAGCGGGATCACGAGCTGCACTTGCGGCTCGTCTGGCACGACGGCCACCGCGATACGCCAGGCGGCGAGCACGGTGCCAACGTAGAGCAGGGTGCTGAGCATCCGCGCAGCATAGAGCGCGTCCTCGACGGCCAGGTAGCGCACCAGGCGCATCGGCACGGCGGCGAGCGCATAGTAGAGCGGCGGATGCACGCGCTGGTTTCTCGCCCAGGCGCGGCGGCGTAGCGCTTAAAATATCGGGGCGCTGGCCTGCGGGGTAGAAATCGTGGCGATACATCGAGTCGGCGATGGCACGAATATCTTCTGGGTCAGAGCGCGCTTCGGTGGGTGGCAACGCAGAGGTAGCGATCGCCCAGGCGTATTCGAAGTGGCCGGGCTCGTCGTAGTGTTGCCAGGGCGGCATCACAAAGACATAGAGCAAGCCGTGGAGCAGCGCCAGCGGTAACAGCCAGCGCAACATGGCCCATTCGGCCTGCACATCTGCGGCAGGGCTAGCCGCTTGAGCAGCCCACCGCTCACGCAGAGAGCCTAGCGCCTCGCGCAGGCCGGGGCGTGGCCTGCGCATGTGTTCAGTATGCGCCATTACCGCCGAACACTACCGCGACTGTCTTAAACAGAATGCGTAGATCGAGCCAGAACGAGTAGTTCTGGATATAGTACAGATCGTCTTCCGTGTGCAGGTGCATCGGCTTGTCGCTGCGCCCGTTCACCTGCCACCAGCCGGTGATGCCGGGCGGCACACGAAAGCGCTGCCACTGCCAGGGCTCGTACTCGGCAGCGATGTAAGGCATCTCTGGGCGTGGGCCGACCAGGCTCATCTCGCCGCGCAGCACATTAAACAGCTGCGGCAGCTCATCCAGGCTGGTGCGGCGCAGCTTGCGCCCGATACCGGTTACTCGCGGGTCGTTGTGCATTTTATGAATCAGTCGCCCGCTCTCATCGCGATGCGCCACTTCGCGCCAGCGCTTGTCGGCATCTACATACATACTGCGGAACTTGATCATTTTAAAGCGCCGCCCGTGCTCGCCGATTCGTTCTTGCAAGAAAAGACCGGCCCAGGCGATTCGAGCTTGATCAAGATCGCGATAATCAACAAAATCGGCGAAAGCAGTAGCAGCAGACCCAAACTGGCTACGCTGTCGAAAAAACGCTTCAGCAGACGTTGTGGCTCAGTCAGTGCTGACTCGCGCAAGCTGATCAGCGGGATGCCGCCAAGCGTCGCCACCGGCGTGCGGGCAAAGGCCAGGTCGAGCACGCCGGGCAGCATATGCAACATCACCGGCTGTTGCTGCAATTGCAGCGAAATTTGCGCCACCTGGTCGTACTGCTGCGGCGGCAGCGCAAAAATCACCTCGTCGATCTGCTGATCCTGCACGATGCGCACGGTAGCGTCGAGCGTGCCAAGATAGGGGAACCCGCTCGCAGCATTTTCAGCCGCGCCAGTGTAGCCAACAACGGTAAAACCAGCCCAACGGCGGCGCTGCATCTCCTGCGCAAGCTGCAGGCCCTGCTCACCCTCGCCGACAAAAAGCACGCGGCGGTGCCATGCCGTGCGCATACGATACTGCCAGTAGCTGCGAATAATCAGATGCGCGGCCAGCAGCAGCAGCAGGTCTATCACGACAAAATAAAGAAATTGCAGGCGTGAAACGTCGCGAAAGGAGAGATAGAGCACGCCGGCGAAGGTCGTTGAGGCCAGCGCGACCGCAGCCAGCAAGCGCCCGATCGCCTCGACCATGCCGCGGGCAAAGAGTGCGCGCTGCGGTGTGAGCAGGAGAAAGATCACGATCCAGACGATCGCCACTGCCGGGTAAACCTGCCAGGGCAAACGCACATTGCTGGTCGTCAAATCCTGGCCGAAATCGATCTGTAAACGAACAGTAGCGGCAATGTGGAGGGCGGCGAGCGTCAGCAGCGTGTCCCAGAACAAGACACTGCCGGTGAGCCGAAAACGCAGTCGCTCGAGCATAGAGCACCTTTTTACGCTGCACGTCGAGGTGAAACTGCCGAAGCGCCGTTGCTTAGCTCGCACCATTACGGCACGATGACAGGCAGGTGACAAAGCCGCCGTAGTGTACCACCGCCTGCCGGATCAGGCAAACGCCTCTATTGTAGAAGTCAGGATTCAGAATTCAGAAGCTTTCAGCGTGTTGCGGTGCGATTACTTAGACCAATTGAAGCCGCTTTGGCAGTGGCTGTCCACAGACGCGGTAGAACAACTGCTCGTAGGCATCGGTGACAGACTCCCAGGTATAAACAGTGCTTGCACGCTGGTAAGCGCGCTGCCGATAGTCGGCGACGGTAGTCGGTTCGTTCAGCAACCGCTGGAGCAGTGGGCGCAGGCTATCGGCACCTATACGGCCCTTGTAGCCGAAGCCAGCGTCGCCGATCGTCTCCATATTTTCGGCAGTATCGTTAGTGATAACACAATTGCCGAAGCCATGGCCTCGATCAGTGCCGGGTGTGTGCCACCTACACCCGATGTTTCCACAAAGATATGCGCGTTGCTGCCGAGTTCCTGATAGCCCTTGCCTAAAACATAGCTGGTCAGCACGACGCGCGGGTGGCCCAGAATAGCAGCCCGGTCAATACCGGCAGCGACACTGCCATCACACCTGGATCCCTGGTCTTGCCTCAGCCTGCTAGGGTCTGCCCGACCACGCGACGCCACAGACAAAATCCTTTACACTCCCTCACAATAGCACACGGTACATGTGGCCTTGACAAAGGAGCCAAGTATAGCCTATGCTTGGCCCGGTGGATGTGGCCGAGGCCCTGCACCCCTATCACGCAATCCACGGGCCTCTCTGTCTGCGCAGTGAGGCGTGCAACTGGTCTCCGCACGCTCTCTGTAGGGCTGCCCAGCCCACTCGATCGTACATCGGTGGAGCCGATGGTGACTGCGGAGTTCGGCGCGAACGAACGGGCCTACTTGGGATGCAATAATCCTTCTCTATATGATTCTAGAGACTCTAAGGAGATTCGTAATGCCAACAACAAATTCACGGGCAATTGAGCTTGCTCTCCTGATATCTCTCGATACTGAATTGCAGTTGAAGGTCAGAGAAATCAGAAACGAAGAAAATGTGCGGAAATGGATGTATACAGATCATGTGATCGGCGCAAACGAACATCTCGGCTGGATCAATCGGCTCAAACAAGATGACAGGCAAATCGTTTTCGCTGTCTTGAGCGAAGAACGCAGCCCTCTCGGGGTTGTAAGTGTCAATGCAATTGATCGTCTCCATAAGAAAGCAGATTGGGCGTACTATCTAACGGGAGCTGCACGAGGCGGGCTTGGTTCAGCTCTTGAGTACTCCTTTATTAACTTTATTTTCGATACATTAGGAATGAAGAAATTGAACTGCGAAGTAATCGAAGGAAACAATGCTGTGGTGAAGCTGCATAAGAAATTCTTGTTTCAAGAGGAAGGCTTCAGACGTTCGAATATCCTGAAAGATGGCGTTCGCATTGGCGTTCACTTCCTTGGATTGACGAAAGAAGATTGGCTTGCCGGAAAGGCCGACATTCAAGCGAAATACAAAGAAGTGTTCGAGAAGTTCTCTATATCAATTCGATGGCAGCTATGTGAAGCAACAGCTGATCATCCGATTGACCAAATTGAAGCCGAAAGCGCAAGCAACAACCTGGGCTGATATAGTATCCTAAATGATTTGTAAATGAGATGGTGTGGTTGCTGGCGGCGTAGCCGCCAGCAACCACACCATCTTTATTGGCAATCCAGCGTTCGGTGCGCTAATGGTGATCGCGCTGGGCTGCCGCATGCGGTCGCTGGTCGGGTTCGTCCACCCAACCCTACGGCAGATACAGCTGCTGTCCAAGCAGGGTAGTGCCATTCACGCTAGTTGGCTGCAGTATTGCCGTTTGACACCGACCCAATGATGGCCTTCTTTCGGGAAATCACTGCCATCGACGATCACCATGCCGTCAGCGTCGTTCACATCGACCGCGACTTCCTGCCAATGACGGCGCAGGATAGTCGCATCATCCCAGCAGCTATCGGTGAGTAACTACTGCATCCCGCACGGCGCAGTTGCTGCATCAGCACGCCTAATTTCACCCCGAGTGTGCCCCCATGTCACCCCGAGCGCAGCGAGGGTCTGTCAAAGGTGCCGACGAAGCAGAGCAGAGTCCAGCTTCGTTGTGCGGCGATCGCGAGACAGGCTCGCTCGCCACAGTGGAGCGCTGAACGCAGCGACCAGAAGACACGTAATGCCTCGTCAGTCAGCGTGACACGTTGAAGCCAACCGGCGATACGCTCAGACTCAGACCAACTCAAGTCGTTTTGGCAGGGGCTGTCCACAAACACGGTAAAACAGCTGCTCATATGCGTCTGTCACCGCCTCCCATGTATACACGGTGCTGGCGCGCTGCTGTGCGCGTCGGCGGTAGTCAGTGATGGCGGTGGGGTTGTCGAGCAACTGTTGGAGAATCGGACGCAGGCTGTTGGCTCCTTCGCGCCCGCTGTAGCCGAAGCCTGCATCGCCGATCGTCTCCATGTTTTCGGCGGTAGCGTTGGTGATCACGCAATTGCCGAAGGCCATCGCCTCGATCAGCGCGGGGTGCGTGCCGCCCACACCGGAGGTCTCCACGAAGATATGCGCGTTGCTGCCGAGCTCCTGGTAGCCTTTGCCGAAGACGTAGCCGGTCAAAATAACGCGCGGGTCGGCGGCGGCAAGCGCCTGCAGGCGCGCCTTGTATTCCTCCGCGTAGGGAGCATCGCCGACGATCACGCATTTCATTGTGGTGTTGAGCCCCTGAAACGCTTCGACAAGATGGTGCGCGCAGTTCTCGGGCACCATGCGGCCCACAAAGAGGACATACTTGCCGGGCTCAAGACCGAAGCGCGCAAGCGTTTCGCCGGGCGGCAGACGCTCGACATCGGAGCCATAGGGGATGTAGGGTGGCTCGCTCTTGAAGCGGTCGCGATAGTAGCCCTGCACCACCCGCGAGTCGGTCAGATACTCGTTGGGCAGCCAGGTCGCCAGCCACTCGGCGATCTGGATGTACGCTTTGGCGAAGGCCGGCCACTTCTCGCGTTTCCAGTCGAGCCCGTCGACATTGATAATCGTTTTCGTGCCGACGATGCGCGGAATCCATGTCACCGGGCTATTGCCAGCGATAAAATACAGCCCAACATCGTAACGCTGTGGCAGGGTGTGCAGCGACGAAATAAAGGAGTGAACGAGGGTGTCGAGATATTTGTTGGCGATCGTCGGCAGTTTGACGAGCCGCATGCCCTTATAGGTGTCGCCCTCGTAGCTGATATGATGGCTGCGGCAGTAAACGGTGACGTCGTGGCCGCGCTGCACAAGGCGCTGGCCGAGTTGCTCGACGCAGGTTTCAAAGCCGCTGTAGCTGGCAGGGATGCCGCGCGTGCCGAGAAGTGCGATCTTCATCTATGATCCTTGATATAGAATTAGAATTTCTCTTTGGAACGAGACATACGATAAAGACTCATAAGGCTGCCTAACTCAGCAGCAACACGTGCCGCGCTGCCTCCATCAAGCTTATAGAGGTAATCAGTAATAAAGCGTTGTCGTTCATCAACAAGATCATCTGCGCCTTCGTCTGTTTTTAGTACAGTAAGCCTGTGAAGAGCAGCGTTCAGCTCAGATTTGGTTGTGGCTTTCAACACAGCCGGAGTATCATAAGACCCATTTAGTAACGCAGTGTGGGTTGCAGGACACAAGATCACCGGTTTATTCAAGGCAAGCGCCTCAATCCCAACTGTTGACCCCTGCGTGACAACGGCGTCACTAGCACGGATGATATCATGCAAATTGTGGGTTGCGGGTGAGAAGATAACATGTGGTCGAGATGCCGCTTCACGCGCAATCCAATTTGTATCGCTCATACTTGGATGGGGACGCAAAAGTAAGGTTATCCCTGGTACCGCGATGATAGCATCAACAAGCAAATCCAATATTGTACGATTTTCAGTGATAGGTAAAGGGTCAAGTGCCCAGAGCAATAAAAAACCCTCTGTTGGTAAATCAAGGGCGCTCCTTTTTGTGGAGGGAGGATTGTGAGCTTGTCGAAACGTGGTTGTCCAGTTACAACGATCTTACTGGGATCGGCACCACCCGCAATCATCCAGCGACGACTTGCTTCCCCCCACGCGGCAAAACGATCGGCATGTAACGGTAGGTATCCCCAAGGAGCTTGAGTCGCCCCGTGTTGTACAACGAGGGCCGGTACTCCGAGCTTCTGCCCAACTAAGGTAAGGAGGCGACTGCCGTGGTGTGCATCGGTATTGAGTAATAGCGACTCTACTTGAAGCTGCGTCAACATACGTTCGCTTGCTTCTATTTCAGCAGCAACAAGGGGGAACTTGGTAGTGAAAATATGCTTCAAGCGCGGAGCTATGCTAGGCCAAAGGTCGACACCCTCATCTTGAAAGGTGGCGCGCATAAGGGGAGTTAAAGTGTCGAATACTCGTTGCCAATAAGGTGGTTCGCTTACGAGCTTGTTGAGATGTGGTGTCATCCAACTCGAAAACTGGATAGCTGGCGTCCTCGTAGAAACTACCCGATCTGTGTGACGCCGATCCATTAGCAGTATAGCTGAATCAGGAACATGGGAGAGCACCGGGAGCAATGACTCAGCATAATACGAGCCAGGCAATTCGAGTAAGCCCAGCACAGTTATTGGCCTTGATGGCTTTACAAGGTTGTTTGGAGATACAGCCAAAGCTCCTAAGCGAATATGGCGATCTAAGTCCAATCTCTTGAGTGTTTGTAGTCGATTATCTTTTGCGAGCGCATGGCGTAATCGTGAAGAAAGAGGCGGTTTGATGATATGGATTGGCGTAGTACAAAGTTGCTGCAGCAGAGATACTAGTTGATAGTTGCGAAAGGTTACAACGACAATTTGGCGTGGAGCGAAGGCTGCTAATATCCGGCGCAACAACTCGAGATCTACCAAAAGGAGACACCAACTATACCAAAGCTCGATTTCTAAGATACTGCCAATTGATACATCACAATAGCGTGTTAAGTCATTTTCTGCGTCTGTTGATGGAAGATGCCAACGCTGTGCCAATGCCAAAGCTCGTTGACGAATATCGAGGAGCGTTGTAGGCTCAAGAGCAAGCTGTGCTGAAATTCCACTGAGGTAATCAAGGGTAACTACCTGATCGTCAGATCGAGTGACTGATGCAAGAGCTTCTGAAGGTAAGGCGCGCTCTGTAATAATAATGCGTGCCACGATTATACACGCTCCTTGAATGATAAATGCGGACGACGGAATGTTCCATAGCTAATGCGTCGACACAAATTATAGAAACAAAAAACACTGAGCAACGGAAGTAAATCGAAGAGTAGTACGGAAGTAATACCACTTGCGACAATACTAATAGTCGAAGTCGATATGAGCGTCAATAAAACGAGACGGTCATAGGAGATTTTTCCATCCCCTCGTATCCATAAATACGTTGTGTGCAAAGCGAATCCAAGCATAAACATGCCAATAGCTATGCCTGGCGTACCAAAATTAATGTAAAACTCGCCAATAATAGTGGGATCGACTGGACCGGGCGAGGAAAGTACTAGTCCGAGTTCGTCACGAAGCCAATGACCAAAGTGGATTTGCGCTCCTGGAAGAGCAGTAGCTGCCGTCATGGTATAACTGCCGCCAAACAAGAAAGGACTTGTATTTGGGAAGACAGTTACTACCATGTCGTAAACATAGAGGTAGCGTACGAATAAAGCCCATATAACACGCTGAAAAGCGAAGTTAAGCTCTGCTAGCGATCCAATAAAGCTGCCACTGACACGATAAAAGCCAACAAGACCTAGAAAAGTAACAATAATTGCACTTAAAGTAACAAGCGGGATTATTGGTAAGCTGGAGCGCCGAACGAAGAAGTATGCAACAAAAGTGCTTAAGAAGACCTTCACAGCTAATACCCGATAACCAATACCCAGAAGCATAATAACGCCTAGTAGTGCTAAGATAGCCACGGCCAATCGCATCCATAAGCTACGGCGTGCAACATGTGCCGTCAGACCCGCAACGGCGACGTTGATAAATGCGTAGCCAAAAATTGGAATCCGAGCTTGCCCGGCAAGACTCTCTACTCGCACTGTTTCCGCATCGATTGCGAGAAGCGGTATTGTTCCAATACGTAAATAATAATACGCAATCAGAATGTTGCCAAAGAGAAAAAAGAGTATTAACCAGAATAGGCCACCATCCCCTGACTTGGTAACGACTACTATCTCTCGTCGTATGCGAATCCGCCCCGGAGGACTGTCAAGAATATCGCGAAGCATAGCACCAGCGATGAAGGCACTAAGTCCTAGGACAAGCAGCAGTGATGATAACCAACCTAGTTCGAGATTAAACCAGCTAAAGAAGAGGGTTCCAACAACAACAAATCCGTAATAACTAACGATGAAGAAAGATGTGGGATCGATCCAATAGAAGAGACCGTATAATCGGTTGACCACTATAAGAGCAAAAATAAAGAAAAAGAGGAATAAGAACGGCCCGGAGAAATCATTTACTCCTATTAGCGCAATAAATCCAATTGTTATGAGTGTTACAATGAGTACGAGCCGTTGAGGAAGGTTTTCTTTTAGGAAGATGTTCATCGTAATTTTGAGTATATTGTGATCCAAAGCGCTCCACAGTAAAAGATGTAAGATCCAACTGTGCCAAAAGCTATACTATTCAATGAATAATCAAACTGCAAGAACAAGAAGCATAATACTATGCTAACTACTATAGCCATTGCCTGAAGAGTTAAATAGACGCGTTGAAGTCCAACAGTGTTCAAAAAGTTTCCTGCGCCACCGGTAAGCGACATTATGGCTAACCCAATCAGTAATATCTGAGCCGGAATAACTCCAGGGAGATAGTCTATTAGCCAGGTGTTAGCAATATACGGCAAAATAATTGCAGTGCAAACTAACGGCGGTAAACTTATTGCCGCTGTTACCAATGTTTGTTGTCGTATGAGCGGTATAAGACTCTTGATAGATTGGCTTTTTCCATATTGATAGGCCATTCGCGGATAAAGCTGTTGAGAGATAACAGCTGGAAATAGTTGTAGAGAGCTTGTACTAATAATAGCGAGTGTATAATGCCCAAGTACTTCTGTGCCAAGCGCCTGAACGATAATCCAGCGATCAATGCTAGTGAGAACGCTATAAAGTAGCCCTGCTACCATTATTGACCAACCGATATTGATCAAGCTTGATAGTGCTAAATTATCCCAGGTGGGATATCCAGGTGGATCGATATGGGCAATATAAATACAAATAAGGAGAACCGTAACAGCCTGGCCAGCAATAAAGCCGCTTAATCCCCCGTACCAAGATGCTGGTAATACGACCAGTGGAAGTAGTAATGCAAAAATACACTGCTGCGCACTCATTTGTTGAAAGCGAGTTGCACTCTTTAAACGCATTTGCTGATATTGATAGAATTGCCAGAGGGTGAAAAGTATGGCATACCAGAGTCTTGATGTGTTTTGTGAGATGAGACCAAATATAGGTAGCAAGGCATAGAGAAGCAGCCCGCTCAGTACAGAAGCTACTAATGAGAACCAGAAGCTTGTATCAGCTATATGACTTGCACCAAGGTTGTCACCACTGCCGCGCAGCATTGGCACCTGTCGGTTCATGCCATTTGGTACACCAAGTAGAGTGATTGCCCCGTAAATCAGTACAAGGTTAAAAACATTCCAAGTGCCAAAAAGTTCTGGTCCAATCCAGGCGGCGACGATAAGGCTAACTACGAGGCGGGAACCCTGGTATAGTAAGGTTGAGGTGGCGAAGAATACGAATTCGCCTGCCAGCCCTTTTTGAAGCATTGAGCGCCCACGAGAGAATATGGCGTTCAGCTGTTGCGGTGAACTTAGCTTATCCACCGATCAACTCCCAGCTTAAAGGCGTGCCACGCTCGATGTCGCGTGTCGCGCTGCGCCCGATGACTTCGGGTAGAAACTTGGGTGCCAGGCCGTGCGCCGGACGGATCGAGCGCACATTCGCTGCCGTGAAGGCTTCGCCCGCGCGTATATCCTGTACCACGAAGAGCGATCGACGGAAGACGCGACTCGGCTGTTCGATCTCCGTCACCGCATAAGCTACTCTGCCAAGCGCCTGTTCTGCTACGCGCACCTCGTCCACCATCTGGCGGAATTCATGCGGCTCAAGCGAGAAGCTGCTGTCGGGACCAGGTACGGCGCGTGAGAGTGTAAAGTGTTTTTCGATGATGCATGCCCCCAGGCTTACCGCCGCCACCGGCACCGCTACGCCCATGGTATGATCGGACAGGCCCACCGGTACGTCGAAGGCCGCCGCCAGATGCGGAATCGTACGCAGGTTCATCGCCTCGGGTGGCGATGGATACGCGCTTGTGCATTTTAAGAGTGCCAACTCCGCCCCTCCAGCGTCACGCACCGTCTGCACTGCCTCGGCGATCTCGGCCAGCGTTGCCATACCGGTAGACATAATAATTGGCTTGCCGGTGGCGGCGATGCGTGCGATCAAGGGCAGATCGACGACCTCGAAGGATGCGATCTTAAAGGCTGGTACGTTTAATTCGGACAGAAAATCCACCGCCGTTGGGTCGAAGGGTGTTGAGAAGAGGTGCATGCCCAGGTCTTCAGCAGCCTGCTTGAGTCGGGCGTGCCATTCCCAAGGGGTATAGGCTTCACCATAGAGCCGGTAGAGGTTCTTGCCTTCCCAGATCGTGCCCTTGATACGAAAATACTCTTTATCGCTGTCGATCGTCAGTGTGTCGGGTGTGTAGGTTTGCAGCTTGATAGCATCGGCCCCGGCCTCTTTAGCGACCTCGATCAGTTTGAGCGCCTGTTGCAGATCCTGTCCATGGTTAGCCGAGAGTTCAGCAATAATATAGGATGGATGCTCAGGGCCGATGAGCCGATCAATAATAGTAAATGGAGCTGTCATAATGAACACCTTCTCAGCTATTCGAAGCTTCTTCGTGATGCTAAAGTTTAAGAAGCAAATACAACATTCATGTTGAGCATTTCAATCACAACACGGCCTGCACCCCCACCATCGACCACGGCACGCCCGCGTTGCGCAAAGTCGCTGCGCAATGCTTGCGCAGCGAGCAGCCTCGCCAGTGCGTTTGCCAATTGCTGCGCACTCCATTCGGTGTGCCAGCCTAAATATACCACTAGTTCGCGCCGCGCCAATCCGTCGCCCGTCGGCAACTGATTATCGGCAAGTGCTGTGATCAGTGCGGGTAGCCCATGGCGAGCAGTTCCCAACAGGTGCTGCCCGCCGCCGTGATCGCAACATCTGCCCAGGCCATCAGTTCGGGCATATCGCTGACGTTCTGCCGCACGACGATTTGATGACGACTCGCTCGCACGGTGGCTTCAATCGCGCTGAGGTAGGGGTTGCTCGCCCCAATTAGCACTACAACTTCGAGATCCACGGCAGCGATCAGATCGAGCGCCTGTACGACGCGCGCCGTGGTGTTGTGCGGATCGGCACCGCCAAGCGTAACGAGCACGCGCCGTGCGGTTGCCGCGATTGGGCGCTGCCAATCGCGCCAGGGCCAGAACTCGCGCCGTAGCAGGGCATAATCACAGCCGAGCAGCAGTTTGGTATTTGGGTTGCACTGTGGGTAAAGGTCTACACTAGCGTAAATATTCTGGTTGAGCACCATATCGGCGTGGTAGTGCGTTGCGTGGCCGTAGTCGTCGATTGCGAGCAGCCGAAGACCGCGCTGTTTCAATAACTGCTGATAGTTATCATCGAAGTGATAGTTGTCGACCACAAGCCACGGTGCTCGCAGCTCCTGGGCCAGCGCTGTCGTCTCGTGTGCGTCGGCAGCACTGCCGGGCACCTGCGCGATGCTGTGTAGTTCGATCCCTTCTGTGCGCAAGCGCTCCGCTAAGCCAGGGCTGATCAGCACCGAGGCGAACACGACCTTGCCGCCCTGTTCCTGCCAGGCCTGCGCCAGTGCCAGACAACGCATCACATGGCCGGTGCCGATTTGTGGGCTAGCATCTGCTCGTATCAACAGTGTAGCGCTCACCCGTGCCGCAGCTCCTTCTGCTCGATATGCGCGTTCAGCGCTGTCAACTTCGGCTCGCGTTGAACGAGCGCAAGCACCTCTTGCCAGCTGAAGCTGTCGTCGGTAAACTGCGCATAGACAGCACTCGCGAACTGCCAATCCTCGGGCGTGTCGACAGTCCAGCGCAGCTGGCTATAGTCGGACTCGCCGACAATATGGCGTATCGCGAAGAGCGCCGGGGTTTGATAGATGTAGGGCGTGACGTGAGCGCGCTGATACTCTTCCTCGGCCTCGCGCCAGGCGCGCTCCAGGGCTGCGAAAGTCATCGCCTCGACATCGAGCCCGCGCGGGTAGCTGCGTCGAACCCCGTTGCTCGCATAATCGACGCCTGACTCTTGCAGTGCGCTGACACAGAGATCGATAAGGTTCGGCTCGATCAGCGGGCAGTCGGAGGTGACGCGCACCACAATGTCTGCCTGATTGGCCCGTGCAGCCTGGTAGTAACGATCGAGCACATCCGGCTCGCTGCCGCGACTGAAAGCAACCTCCAGGCGCGCACACTCAGCGACGATAGCATCGTCGGCGGGTGCCTCGCTGGTGGCGACGACGACCGTATCGATGAGCTGCGCACGCTGCACGCGGCGCACCACACGGGCCAGCATCGAAGCCCCATGCAGATCGCGCAGCACTTTGCCAGGAAGGCGCGTGCTACCCATCCGCGCCTGGATGATACAGACAGTTTTCATAATTCTATACGCGACAACACCGTGCCACAACGGTGCCGACAGTATCGATCACGCGCTGAACATCGTCGTCGTCCATGGCCGGGAAGATCGGTAGCGAGACGATACGCTCATAGGCTGCCTCAGCACGTGGGCAGAGGCCAGGGCCGTAGCCGAAGCGCTGGCGATAGTAAGGGTGAAAATGAACCGGGATGTAGTGTACCTGAACGCCGAGGCCAGCCTCGCGCAGCGCTGCAAAGATCGCAGCCCGATCGACCGTGAGCTGGGCCAGATCGAACTGTACGACATATAGATGGTAGGCGTGTTCGACATCCGGAGCGACGTGCAATGGCGCTACGGCTGGTTGTGCGGCGAAGGCGTGATCGTAGGCAGCGGCGATCTGCTGGCGGCGCGTGATCCAGCCTGGAAGTTTCTGCAGCTGGCTGATGCCAAGTGCGGCCTGAATATCGGTGAGGCGGTAGTTATAGCCCAGGTCAACCATCTCGTAGAAAAAGGAGCCCTTTTCGGCGCGCTGGCGATGATCGGTGGTGATACCGTGATTACGGAAGTGGCGCATCTTCGTCGCCCACTCAGCGTTGCGCGTGGTGATAGCGCCGCCCTCGCCAGTGGTGATATGCTTGACTGGGTGGAAGCTAAACGTCGACAGATCGGCGATGGTACCGACGCGCTGGTTGTGGTAACTGCCGCCGATGGCGTGACAGGCATCGGCGATCAGCGCCAGACCATGAGCGTCACAGAGCCGACGTAATGTGTCATAGTCACAGGGCTGGCCGGCATAGTCGACGGCGACGACGGCACGGGTGCGGGGCGTGATCAGCGCTGCAACCGAGACCGGGTCGATCAGCAATGTCTGCGGGGCTACGTCGGCGAACACCGGCGTAGCCCTTGATAGACAGCGGCATTAGCCGAGGCGGCAAACGTCATCGCCGGCACGATCACCTCATCGCCGGGGCCGACGCCGATCGCATACATGGCGGCGTGCAGCGCCGAAGTCCCATTCGAGATCGCGACGGCGTGTTCGACACCGATAAAAGCGGCCAGCGCTTCCTCAAAGCGACCGATAGTTGGCCCGGTAGTTAGCCAGTCGGAACGTAAAATAGCGACCACCGCTTCAACATCGTCATCCTCGATCGACTGGCGGCCATAGGGCAGCAACGCAGCGTGGCTCATGCGATCTCCAGGTTATCGACCAGGCTCCGGATCTCATCAATATTCAACCACTGGTCGTTGGTATTGCTGGCGTAACGGTAGTCGAGCGGCAACTCCTTGCCGCCCTGCCAATGGTCGGCCTGCCACCAGGGATGGGCGGGCTGGATAACAAACATATCGCCAACATCGAGCGCGAGGCGTGACTCGTCCTCGGAGATAAGCACCTCGTGCAGCTTCTCACCGGGGCGGATGCCGACAAAGTTGACATCGCAGTCGGGGGCCATGGCATGCACAAGATCCATAATGGTGGTACTGGGGATCTTGGGGATGAAGACCTCGCCGCCGTGCATACGCTCGATGCAGTTAATGACAAAGCGCACGCCCTGATCGAGCGTGAGCCAGAAGCGTGTCATACGCTCATCGGTGACGGTAACCGTGCCGCTCTTACGCTGTTCCATAAACAGCGGGATAACGCTGCCGCGGCTGCCGACAACATTGCCATAACGCACACAGCTGAAGCCGGTGGGTCCAGTGCCACGGTAGGAATTGGCCTGCACAAAGAGCTTTTCGGCGACAAGCTTGGTGGCACCGTAGAGATTGACCGGGTTGACCGCTTTATCGGTGCTGAGCGCAAGTACCTGTTTTACGTCGTTATCAAGTGCAGCATCGATGATATTACGTGCGCCCTCGATATTCGTCTTCACCGCCTCGATCGGGTTATACTCACAGGCCGGCACCTGTTTGAGCGCAGCGGCGTGAACGACGATATCGACGCCCTGCATGGCGCGGCGTAGGCGATCGCCATCACGCACATCACCGATAAAATAGCGCATCTGCGGGCCGTCGAACTGCTTCCGCATCTCGAACTGCTTCAGTTCGTCGCGGCTGAACACAATCAGCTTTTTCGGCGCATGCTCGCGCAGCAGTATTTCAGTAAATTTTTTACCAAAAGAGCCGGTGCCACCGGTAAGCAGCACAACTTGATCAGACCAGTTCATCAGGTATCTCCTCTTAATTCTTCCACAATACGCCTGAGATCTTCAGCGTTCCCATTCAGGCGCAGCGCTTCCTCATAAGCTATCAAAGCCTCTGCGTTCATCTGCGCATCACGATAAATATCGCCAAGGTAGCGAAACGGTACATGCCTACTTGCATCGTTGGGCCAACTGTTTAACGCGCGCTGGATTAGTTCGACCGCCGGTTCGACCTGCTTATCGAGTTGGTAACGTGCAGCGCCAAGCCGGAGTAAGGCCCAGCGATGATCGGGTTTGCGGTCGAGCGCCTGCTGGAATTCGGCAGCAAGCTCTGCAGCCGGGCGGCCGGCAAACATGTACAGTTCGCCGCGTTTATAAAAGGCCTCAGCGGCCAATGCCTCTTCGCTAAACATGTTAGCGTCGATCGCTGCCGTGTAGCTCTCAACTGCCTGCACTCTATCACCGGGCTGCCCAAGCGACTGATATACCAGGCCTTGCTGAAGCAGCACATCGCTACGACCGGTTGGCGCAAGATCGACACTTTCGAGCGCGTGCTCCAGGGCCTCAAGCGCTAGTTCTTGTTCGCCGATCACCGTATACGTTCGGCCCAGATGATACCACGAATGGCCCCATTCCGGTTGTAGCCAGGTTGCACGGGTGTACCAACGCACTGCGATGGCGTAAGTTCCCGGCTTAAAGAACTGGTGACCATTATTGACAAAGTAGCCAGCATTAAGGCCAAGCTGTTGCCACAGTGCGCGTGCTGCCTGGGCATTACGCTCAGCCGACGCTAAGCTCCCTGTCGTGCTATTCTGAGCCTCTTGCTCATAGAACAGACTAAGATACCAGGGGTAGAGCAAGCTTCGCGGCTCGTTCTGCCAGGCCTGCTGCATCAAATTCTGGGCTTCGGGCCAATTCTGCTGGGCCGCAGCCAACCAGGCGAATTCTGCCAATAGATGCGCATCGGCTTGGCTTGGGGGGGCACTAGAGAAAGATTGCGCAGCGATGCCGTTTGGAACGAGTGTTGGCAGCGAGTCGCTCAATCGAGGACTCGGCCAAACGAGAGAGTCGGTTATCTGTTCAGTGTTGTATTGATGCAACTGGAAACGATACACCTGCAGCGTACTAAAGCTTCCCACTATGATGATCAAGACTATAAGTGTAGCTTGAAGCATATGGAAGCGGTGCTGAAACCAAAAATGCATAGTTAATGGATCTCAAGGAAGAGTGAGGTACCGCCGAAAGTAGATACGGTAATAGTACCCTCTTTGTTGGTACAAGGATAGGTCGCCCCATCTCGAAGGGTACATCGCACCTTCGCATTCGCCGGGACTTGCACTGTCAAACGACTGTGGTGGTCAGACCAGATAACCCAGATCTCGTAGCCGTCGACGTGGGCAAAGCGGTACCCTTCTGCCTCAAAAGGTATCCCTGAAACGACACCCAAATAGCGCGCCTTCCCTAAAGTCTGCGCAGCGTGGCGATAGGCAAAATATGAGGGGCGCGGTGCGAAAACATCGCCGGGATCGATCAAAGCGCCGGAGAAGTAGCTGTCATTGTTATAGACATACCAGATATTCGCCAGCAAGCCATCGCGCATCGAGCGAGTGTAGAGGCGGGCCATAAAATCGGCCTGCGCCCAGCGACACTCTGCTGTCGGCTCACTACACAGCAAGGCTGACTCGGTGCGAATCAAAGGTTTATCGCCAACCTCGTACTTCACCAAAAGATCTCGAATATAGTCTACCCGCCAGTCTTCGCGGATATTCAGATTGTTCCGGTTGAACTGCGAGAGATGGTAGTAGCTATGGAAGGATACGATGTCGAAACTCGCACCTGCACCTGTTGCAAGCACTCCTTCAAAGAAACGACCGGCGAGAGAGGATGGGTCACTGGCATCATATGGCATTGGAAGATACAAGCCACCCAATAGGATTTTGATATTCGGGTTGGCAGCGCGCATTGCCGGCGCGACAACCTTCAACATTTCGCCGTAATGGCGCCCCCGTAATATGGATCGCCCTCGACGCCCCAACATCCAAACGGATAAAGATTGTTATTGATGGCTGCATCGGGTTCGTTGCCGATCTCCCAATAACGCACATTATAGGGCGGAACGCTGTAGCGTTTGACAAGCTCGGCCATAAAGGCGGCATAACGCGCAAAGTGTTGTTCATTGATTGGCGCACATTCGGCGGTGTGGGGTGCGACAGCCCAATCAGGATTACCACGCACAATAAGGATGAGGTTCAAATCGTGGGCAGCAGCGCGAATCATCTCTTGTTCAAGTTGCTTGATCGGCGATACGTCCCAGGTAAAGTTGCCTTTGGTGCGCTCGATATCCTTCCATTTTAGCCCATTGCGACGCACCCATTTGGTTTGTGAGCTAATTACGAGAGGTAATCCGTGATTGTCGCTGATCTGCGACATCTCAAGACCGAAAGCTGATGTGATCGTCGAGTCACGACGTACGATAGGGAGGAAAATGTGCTGCCTATCAGCACTCTGTCCTTGCAAAAGCTCGGGCTGAATGGTAACAAGGAGAAACAAGACAAGAAATGTAGTGGCGTGACGCAGGCGTTTCATGTTATCTCCATCAAAAATAGATATACTGCTGATAATATTTTGCCAACCCTACGCCCTGCTTCCTGGCATCAAAATCCGCTGCGATGCGCTGTCGCCCGGCTTGCGCCATGGCTTGCCAGCACTCAGGATGTCGGAGTAGCCAGCGTAGGTGCTGGACTAGGGTTGCTGCGTCGCGCTCGGGCGCGAGCAGGCCGTTTGTGCCGTGGCCGACGATGCCGGGAATGTCGCAGTGCGTCGTGCTGACGATCGGCATCCCCGAGGCGGCCATGTCGATCAGGCTCACCGGCGCGCCGCCTTCGGTGTCGCCGTCGCTGGCCGTGACACTGGGCGAGAGGAAGATATGGCTCTGGTACGCTTCCTCCAGCAGGTGACTGTAGGGCTGGTAGCCGAGCAAGCGTGTCACCGGGCCAAGATTATACCGCGAAATCGTCTCCAGGATGGCGCGTTTCTCGCGCACTTCCGCCGCGTTGCCCGAGGAGTCGCCGATGATGGTCAGTGCGAGCTGTGGGTGTTCAGCGTAGAGCATGCCGACGGCTTCGACTGCATACGGGATGCCTTTTTTCTCGCGGAAGCTGCCCGCGATCAGGATGCGCAGCGGTTCACCCGGCCTCAGTTGGCGTGGGCGATAGGCGATCTTTTCGACTTCGACGCCCAGGCGTTGCACACGCACTTTGTGCTGCGGGCAGCCGAGATCAACCAGGCAGCGCGCCATAAATGGCCCCTCGCACAAAAAGAGGTCGGCTTCGGCGAACAACTCGCGGTAGCGCCACCGCCAATAGGGTTTGTTGCGCGGCAGCTTGTTCACGTCGTAGCCGTAGAAGGTGACAACATGGCGCAGGCCGTGCTTGCGCGCCAGCGGGCGATCGAACCAGGCGCGGTCGCCAAAATGCGAGTGCAGGATTTGCACGTTGTGGCGCTTAACAGCCTGCTGATACAAAGCGGGCGTACTGCGCAGACCGAACAGATCGCGCAGGCGGCGCAACGTTGCCAATGGTGCGCCGGGCACCTGGTAGACGTGTTCTAGCGGGTAGATCTGCTCGTTGGCGCGGTCGTTGGTCAGCACGATCGGCGTGAACCCAGGTGTGTACTGGATCTGGTTGTAGACCCAGTTCATCGTGGTGGGCAGCCAGCTCACCACCGAGTGGGCCACCACCGGCAGCTGCGCGCTCATACGCGCCCTCGCACCAGAATGAGCGTTTGCTGCATTTGTTCGCGGTTGAGCCACCAACTCGCCGCCAGGTAGAGCGCAGCACCAGTGGGAACAAGGAGTGCTAGCTGCACGGCGGGCAGCAGCGTGGCGGGCAGGGCGAGGCGCAGCAGCAGCAAACCGAGCAGCATCAGCAGCCCGGACGTCAGCGGTCGCCAGAGTACGCCCCAGAGCGCGCTGAGCGGCAGCTCGATCAGGCGAGCGGGGATGGCAAAGGACGGGATCAAGATCGTCATTGTCACAAGCAGATATGCGGCGGCGACACCGTTGATGCCCCACTGCAACCCAATCACGAAGCCGATCAAGGTGAGCACGCTTGCGCCCATTCCGTAGGCGAAGAGCAGATCGGTACGGCCTTTCGCTTGATAGATAGCGCCAACCGTAGTGCCGATCGATTGTACCAGACCGACCGGAGCAAGGATCGTGAGCAGCAGTGCCGTGCGTTGCCAAGCACTACCGAAAACCGCCATCACAAACAGGTCGCTGAGCGCCATGAGCCCCAGCATCAGGGGAACAGTGACAAGCGCGATTGTGCTGGTGATCTGCAGATAGCCGCTACGTAGGCGCGCGTCGTCGCCCTGGATCTGCGAAAAAATCGGGAAGGTGATCCGCCCGATCACAGCGGCGATGTTCTGCACCGGGTAGAGCATAATGCGATAGGCGAGCGTATAAAGGCCGAGATCGGTTGCGCCGAGCACACGCCCGATCAATATGTAGTCGGCGTTGCGCGCCACATAGTTGACGCCGTTAAAGGCGACCAGATTGCTGCTAAAACTGGCGATCGTGCGCAGATCGGCCCAGTCGAAGCGCAGCAGTGGTCGCCATCTCGCCGCTAGAATGAAACCGCCGCTCAGCACCAGCATCGTGATCCAGCTCTGCAACACCAGGCTCCAGACGCCTGCGCCAAGCAGGGCAGCGCTGATGCCGCCAGTCGCGCCGAGCAGGGCAGCGGCGATCTCGACCCGTGCCAGCGTGGCGAAGCGCAGTTCGCGCTCCAGCAACGCTTGTTGTACCACGCTCGTGCCGGCAATAAGAAAGGTTAGCGCCAGTACACGCAGCACCGCTGTTACCTCCGGCTCGCGGTAGAACAGCGCCAACAGCGGTGCAAGCAGGACGACAAAGCTCGTCAACACGATAGCAAAGCCAAGGTTGGCCCAGAAAATCGTCGCGAGCAGACGCTGATTCAGGTCGCGGCGCTGGACGATCGCCGCCGCCGTGCCGAGATCCTTAAACAGCGCGACAAAGCCTGTCACAACTGTCGCCATCGCCAGCAGCCCGAAATCCGATGGGTCGAGCAGCCGGGTGAGCACAAAGGTCGTCGCCAGCAGAGCGATCTGGCGTACTGCCTGTGAGACACCCGACCAGCGCGCGCCGACGGTGGCTTGCTGCCTTAGCGACATGCTGGTTTTCTCGCAACAACCATATACATCCACGTCCACTGCTCGGCCTTGTCGAGCTGGTCTAAAACAAAAGCGAGTGCCTGGATGACGACACCACCCAGGGTAATGACTTTGCTCCAGCGCAGCGGGCCGTGGTTGAAGCGGTAGAGATAATAGACCAGCAACTGGCCGAATGTCACCCAGAAACCGCTCAGCGGCTGGATCTCCAGCAGCTCAAAGCCGGTTTTTTCAAAAAGATAGCGCAGCCCATGCTTCGAATAGCGGAAGAAGTCGCGCGGCTCCTCGTGTAAGTGCCAGATGAACGGCACGGAATAGAGGGCGACCCCGCCGGGTTGTAGCACGCGATGACACTCACGCAGGGCGGCTTCGGGCTCTTCTAAATGTTCCAACACTGCTGTGCAAAGCGCCGTGTCGAAGCTATTATCGGCGACGGAGATGGTATATGCGGTGCCGTAGAGGTCGATCTGTTCGTGTGTGTGCAGCGTCTCGCGGTGATCGACACCAACATGGGAAGTGACGAAGGGCGCGAACATGGCCTGGTAAGGCTTAATGCCGCAACCAATGTCGACAAGTTGGCCTCGTGCATACTCTGCGGCGTAGCGGCGCAGTTGCGCATCGTGCAGCTCGTTGACGAGTATATTTAAGAGTTGTCGTGCCATTCATTGTACCAACGGCGTAGCTGCTCATCACGCAGATAGCGCGCATCGAGCTTACGTGTGTCGCCGATGACGCTAGCTGGATTGCCGCCAACGATTTGAAAGGGCTCGACGCTTTTTGCGACAATAGCGCCCGCCGAGACCAGCGCGCCATCGCCGATGTTAACACCCGGCAAAATTTTCGCACCTGCGCCGATAAAAACATAGCGCCCGACTGTCACCGGCGCTATCGGGTAGCCCTGTTTCTGGGTCTCAAACACTTCCTGGTAGTGATCGCCATAAATACGAATGGCGATATGGGAGCTATGGGTGAAGAGCCCGACCCAGGCCCCGATCTGGGCACCATCGCCGATCGTCAGGCCACCGGTGCCATCAAGGATGCTGTAGTGCCAGACAAAGACGTTGTCGGCGATGGTGATGCGCTCGGGGTGGTAGAAGAAGACGGTATCGCTGATGCGAGTGCGCTGCCGCCAGGCACCAGATGGGTCGCGGTAGCCGACGAGCATACGCGGTGCTTTGAGTTTACGGATCGCCTGATGCACCTTCCAGCGCAACAAACGTCTGGTCTCAAGCGGCACGAGCGCACGGACGATCGCTTTCATCGGGCCACTATCTCCCGCACCGTCTCGGCGATATACTCGATGTCGTCGCCGGAGAGCTTGGCCGAGAGCGGCAAGCTTACCGTCTGGCGCCCGATACGCATGGCGTTGGGGTAATCTTCGGGCCGCCAGCCAAAGGTTTGCTGGTAGTAGGGATGCTCGGGCACACTCATATAGTGAACGCCGACGCCGATGCGCTGTTTGGTCATGGCGTCGAGGAAGGCGTCGCGGCTGATCCCGGCCTGGGCCTCGTCGATCAGCAGCGTGTACAGATGATAGCCGTGGCGCGTGTCGGGGGCGGGATCGGCGGGGCGTTCCACGGGCAGATCGCCAAAAGCCCGGTTGTAGGTCTGCCAGATCTGCTGGCGGCGCGGCCAGAACTCCTCCACGCGTTTGAGTTGATGGATGCCGATAGCGGCCTGCAAATCCATCATGTTGTACTTGAAGCCGCACTCGACGACCTGGTAATGTTTGTAGCCCGCGTCGCTAAAACGTTTCCAGGCATCTTTGCTCATGCCGTGCAGGGCAAGAATCTTGATACGCGCGATGTCCTCTTCGCGGCGCGTGATGACCATGCCGCCCTCGCCGGTGACCATGTTCTTCGTCACGTAAAAGCTGAAGCAGCCGAAGTCGCCGATCGTACCAGCCTTCTCGCCCTTATACTCGGTCTCGATGGCGTGGGCACAATCCTCGATAACCTTCAGATGATGGCGCTCGGCTATATCGAGCAGCGCGTCCATCTCGCAGGGGCGACCGGCAAAATGCACCGGCACAATCGCACGTGTGCGCGGCGTAATCGCGCGCTGCACGGCATCGGGGTCGATATTCATCGTAACCGGGTCGACATCGGCGAGGACGGGGGAGAGGCCAGCGTGGATAATTGCGTTTATGGTGGCGCAGAAAGTGAGCGGTGTGGTGATAACTTCATCGCCGGGTTGCAGATCGGCAGCGAGCATACTCAGGTGCAGGGCGGCGGTGCAGGAGTTAACAGCGGCGGCGTAGCGCGCCTGTTTATAAGCCAGGAAATCGGCCTCGAAGCGCGCCACCTTGGGGCCGGTGCCGAGCCAGCCGCTCTCCATACTCGCGACGACTTCGCGGATCTCGTCCTCGCCGATCACCGGCGCGCCAAAGACGATAAATGGTCGCTCACTTTTCATAAACTCATGTCTCGTCAACGGTAACAGCGTCGCTGTCGCCGTTGACGACGACATCCTTAAATGTTTAGGGCTCAATGACCACAATCTGCGGCGCAAAGCTGACGGTGATGGTTCCAGCGTCAGGGGGTTTTTGCTCGCCGCGATAAGTATAGATCATTTTTGTACCCGCCGGTAGGGGTAGCTCGACCGTGGCACCGCTGTTTGTCCAGAGGACTTGGTAGGTTGTCGTGCCTTCAGTGAAGGCATAGCCTTCAACTTCGCCTGCTGAAAGCTCGGCTTGGTAGCGCGCGCCGCCGAGCAGCTTGCTGAAGAAGGCGACCGTGGTGAAGGCCGGGCGCGGCTGCTGCTGGCGGTCGAGCAGGCCACTCTCCTGGAAGCCGGGGCCGTTGAGGGTGTACCAGAGCGTGCCGTATCAGTCCGTTGGCGGCGCTGCGTGTGTAGAGGCGCACGGCGTAGTTGGCCTGGTCGTCGCGGAAGCCATTCGGCTCGCAGCTCGGGTCGGCACGGAAGCAGAGCAGGCCGGCCTCGCTGAGCATCACCGGCTTCTCGACGCCGTAGCGCGCCATCGTTTCGCGCAGATAGGCGAGCTTGCCAACGGGCACGCCAGCGCGATGCTGCCATTTGGGCAGGCCGGTGTCCCAATCGAAGTTGCCGTCGGCCCAGTAGACGTAGGCGTGGTAGTTGGCGACATCGAAGGCCGCGCCGCCGCCGTTGCGCAGCACACCCTCGAAGAACTTGCCGGCCACACAGGGCTGGCCGTCGGGCAACGGCACGCCGGGGTCGCAGTCGAGCAATAGCCCGCCGAGCACCACCTGCGCATCGGGGTTGGCGGCCTTGATCGCTGGGTAGACCGTCTTGAGCATTTCTGCGTAGTAGCCGCCGCCGTAGAACTCGTCCTCGGCATCGCCCCAGCAGCCGAAGGGCGAGTTGCCGGGCACAAGGGCGGCGTCGACATCGGGCTCGTTGCCCAGCTCCCAGTAGCGCACGTTGAAGGGCGGCTGGCTGTAGCGGCGGGCGAGCTCGGCGACAAAGGTAGCGAACTCGTCGAGCGCGCTTTCGCGGATCGGGCCGCAGGCGCTGCCGCTACGCTGCTGTGCCCAAGCGGGTGCGCCGCGCACGATCACT
>JAAUTF010000350.1 GCA_012031775.1 Candidatus Altimarinota bacterium
CGACCACGGACTGCGCGTAAGCAGCAAGAGTCGATCGTACTCCTTGACCGTGAGCGCGAGCGGCACACCGGCCAGCGTCACCCGGCGTGCAAGCGGATCGATGGCCAGCTCGCCATAGCTTAGCGGCCCTTCCTCGGCGTGCTCAACGCGCCGCAGCAACTCGACACGCCGCAGCAGCGCGCGAACGCGTGCCAGTAGCTCGCGCAGGCTGAAGGGTTTGGCTAGGTAATCGTCGGCTCCGACCTCCAGGCCCAGCACACGATCCGCCTCCTCGCCACGCGCAGTTAGCATCAGAATGGGCACGACCGAACGCTCGCGCAAGCGGCGGCAGACAGTCAGCCCGTCGAGGCCGGGCAGCATCCAGTCGAGCACCACGAGATCCGGTTGCTCCAGAGCGGCGAGGCGTAGGGCAACGATGCCGTCGTGTGCGATCAGCACCTGATGTCCCTCAGCCTCAAACTGGCGGCGGATCAACGCCGCTAGCTCTTGCTCGTCCTCCACGATCAGAATAGTCGCCATACACATACTGCCAAAAAGCAAAGCCGTACGGACGCAGCTTGCTGGGTCGCCGCGATTCGCCCGCCGCGATCTGCGACCCGTTCTCAAGGCTCAACCTAACGCTGCAGATCGATCGCGATGCGCACCAGAAAGAGGCCAAGCCCAAGCGAGGTAAGCCCTATCGCCAGCCAGCGCAGCCAGCGCGGGCGCGCCCACCAGTCCTCGGGCGTTGCCGTCAGCGAGAGCGCTAGTCCCGTCCCCACCAGTAGCCAGATCGCAGCGTCGAGCCACATCTGCTGCCAGAGTTGGTAGATAGCCAGCACTGCGTAGAAGAAGCTGAGCGCCACCAACGACCCACTTGTAGCATGTCGTCCCATAGTTCTTCCTCCTTGAATTGTACCAGTATGCAGCAAACCGACGAAAAGGTAGATCGATGCGATACTGAGCGCGGCGACGCCGCAGTCAGCATCGCACCAACACATAACCCTTTTACTCGTATGCCATCTCAGATAATGTAAATCAGCGCGATACCGAGCGTATTGAAGACCGCGTGGACGACGATACAAGCCGTAAGCGAGCGGCTGCGCTCGTAGATAATGGCCAGCGTCACGCCGAGCAAACCGGCAATCACGCCGATCGTCGGATGGCCGTGGACCGCGCCAAAGACGACGGCGCTCACCACGTTTGATCAGCAATGCCGGCTCGGTGCCGTCGCGCATCAGGCCGACGACAAGGCCAACCAGTCCAACAAAGAAAGTAATGATGCTAAAGGCGGTCATCGCCAGCACATCCCAGCCGCGCCAGATGGGCTTCGGCGCGAGCTGCGGCGTAAAATCGAGCACTGCCGATGTTGAACGGATCATACAGACCTCGCTTTCCTTGGAGAGCAATCCTAACGAATTTGTATTTGAAGAATGTTCTGTGTGTGCGGCTTCGCTCGCACACACAGAACAAACCTCATCTTCAGTGTCTCGCACCACAACTCGTGTACGATTACTACAGCTGTCTTGCTCTCAGAGTAACTCGAGGGTGTCACAGTCAGTCGACAAAACTGTCACAAATGTGTGAATAAAGCGAAGCCGCCAGATGGCAAGCAATGCTTGCCATCTGGCGGCCCAGGCGGAGGGTTTTTAGGCGGCTTCGATCACATAATGCACATACTGCCAGCGCCGCAGCCAGCCGAAAGCATCGAGCATGCGGCGCTGCCAGCCGTAACGCTTGAGCAGCAAACGGTCGGCGGTCTGCGCTTCTACCCCTTCCACCGGTTGAATTATCACCGCGCGCCAGTCACCGAGCAGCGTGCCACGCTCGTCACAGGCGCGACGCGAGCCTCGGGCGTATGGCGCAAGCGCTTCACCTTCCCGGTTTGAGTCGGCGCGCTAATACAGTCGCCCATCCTGTGCCACAAACCATACCGGCGTCACCACGCCGACCCCGTTACGGCGAAAGGTTTCTACCGCAAGATAACGGAACTGGGCAAGATGCACCAATGTCGCCATCGCTGCTTGTTCCTCGCTCATGCTTCTGTCTCCTGAGGCCTGATCACAGCCTGCACCTGGAGCGCGTGCGGTAGATCCTGTTTGAGAAGGCCGCGCCAGCCCTCGCCGAGTATCAAACGCGCGATCAACCCACCGATACCAGCGAAACCGCTGTGAACAAGACGAAGTTTTGTCCCCTCATCAATGGCAGCTAAGGTCCAACTCACGGTGGTCGGTGTTTTCAGCGGGCCACCCTGCCACGAATAAGACAGGCGGCGCGGTGGTTCAACTGCCAGCACTTCACAGCGCACAATACCGTCGAATCCGGGCTGGGGCGGTGCTTGAAAGGTGAAGTGATGGCCGACAACCGGCTGGAAATCGTTCGGCATCAGCCACGCGGCGAGTGCCTCTGCGTCGGTCAGCGCGCGCCAGACATGCTCGGGCGGGTGCGGATACGTGACTTCGAACAGTAATTCGCTCATCGTTTTACTTTGTCGATTCAAGATATGCGCCCAGGTTGCGCAGCCGCTCGGCCCAGAATTGTTCGTACTGCGCAAGCCAATCGGCGACATCGCGCAGGCGCGTGGGTTCCAGCCGATAGCGCCGCTCACGACCTAAGCGCATCTCGCTCACAAGACCGGCGTCGCGCAGGAGCTTCAGGTGCTGCGAGATAGCGGGCCTACTCATGGCGAAGGGCGCAGCAAGCACATGCACTGGCTGGTCTTCCGTTCGTAGCGCGTCGAGGATCTGGCGGCGCACCGGGTGCGCGATCGCATTGAAGACATCTGGCGGTTCGGCCTGTTGCATCCTAGCCCTCTATAACAAGTAAGAAATGCCTTACGTATTATACGTAAGGTATTTCTTACTTGTCAAGGCTATTGACAGGGCTCACACGCAGTCAGCGGTTTTTCACCTGCGGCAGTGTGGTAGCAACGATGTGTGCGTCGTGGTGTGGCAGCTTTGCTGCCACACCACGACGCACACGTACCGTTCTACGTCCTGTTATTGACGCGGCGGTGTATCATGAGAAGGCCTTCTGTGGCCAAACATTCATAAATAAGGAGGAGATTCTATGCCGAGCCCGGAGCGCAATCCGGTCTGGTTTGGTATTAACATCGACCCTGGTGTAGGCGGCGTTCCGCTCGCACTTGAACTTGTGAGTCTGAGTATTCACCCACTAACCTTTTTTCTTCAGCTCGACTGGCCCGGCACCACGTATAGTCGTTTCCTCGATGCCGTCGCCGCGATCGAGGACGAGATGCGCCGCATTATGTACGAGAAGCGTATTACGGGCGGCGACGGCGGCGATGTGCTTTCAATGCTGATGCAGGCGCGCGACGAGGACGACGGTTCGATGCTCGGCGAGCGCGATTTGCTGGGCCACGCCGAGTTGCTCTTTATTGCCGGCCACGAGACAAGCTCGAACGCGCTGGCCTTCACCTTGCTGTTGCTCTCACAGCATCCGCAGATTTGCGCCGACCTGGTGGACGAGCTGCGCGCAACCCTCAAGGGCGCAGCACCGAGCGTCGAACAGCTGCGCCAGCTACCGCTTCTCGACCGCGTGGTCAAAGAGAGCATGCGCGTGCTGCCGCCGGTGGTCTGGAACAGCCGCATTGCCGTCGCCGAAGACGAGCTGGGTGGTCAGCGCATTTTGCCAGCTACCGAGATCTTACTCAGCATCTACCACACACATCACATGGCCGAGATCTACGAGCATCCTGAGCGCTTCGACCCAGCGCGCTGGGAACAGCACGAGTACGGCATCTTCGAGTACAACCCCTTTAGCGGCGGGCCGCGTATGTGCATTGGTGCGAGCTTCGCTACGCTGGAGATCAAGCTGGTGCTGGCGACGCTGCTGCAACGCTATCGTTTTGAACTGATACCCGGCGCGACTGTCAATCGTTTTGTCGCGGCGACGATGAGCCTGCGGCCTGGCCTGCCGATGCGCGTCTTCCCGCAAGACCGCCAGTTTCAACGTGGCGTCGGCGGCTTACGCGGCAACCTGCGCGAGATGGTCGAGCTGCCATAGCACGCTTTTTGTGAACCGCAGAGCGCGCAGAGCTTCTTTTTGTCACCCGCTCACCCTACTCCCCCCCTCTGCGCCTAATGTGCACGATCCTGGGCGTTGCGCACCATCTGCGGGACGACAGAGCGCGGCAGTAGGCGCGGAATCGCGGCTTGGATACGGTTCATCAGGCCGGGGATGATCACCGCCTGGCCGCGCAGCAACCCGCTGTAGCCAGCATCGGCGACTGTCTCGACATCCATGATCTTGCGATCTCGCACCAGCCGCGATTGCTCCATCTGGGCGCGCGCCTGAAAGCCAGTGCTGGTCGGGCCGGGACACAGCGCCGTCACGTTCACGCCGCTGCCCTGCAGCTCGTTGTTCAGCGCCTCGGAAAACGAGAGCACATAGGCCTTCGAGGCGTAGTAGACGGCCATCAGCGGGCCGGGCATAAAGGCCGCCGTCGAGGCGACATTCAGAATGCGCCCGCGCCGCCGCGTGAGCATTCCCGGCAGCAGCAGGCGCGTCAGATGCGTCAGCGTCACGATATTGACTTGCAGCAGCCGCAGCTCACCGTCGAGGTCGTTTTCGGCGAAAGGGCCGTAGGTGGCAAAGCCAGCGTTATTTACCAGAATATCGATCGCCACGCCCTGCGCCGCAAGTTTCTCGACTAACAGGGGCGGCGAAGCGGGATCGGCCAGATCGTAGGGCAGCGCGTGCGCCCGTACACCGAACTTTGTCGTCAGCTCTTTGCCAAGCGCCTGTAGCTTCGCCTCGGTGCGCGCTACCAGCACGAGATCGTAGCCACCGCGTGCAAAACGTTGCGCTAAGGCCTCGCCAATCCCGCCCGATGCCCCAGTGACAAGCGCTGTCTGCCGCTGCGATTGAACCGTCATTGCTTGCTCCTGTCTCAATTGATGACCACAGGTCAATTGTAAAATGACCCGTGGTCACTTGTCAATCATATACGCAAGAACGCACGCGGCCGTGGCGAGCAAAAACGAGGGTTAGTGCTATACTACGCTCCATAAAGTTTCAGCAAGGGACATGTAGTTGTCCGTTTTAGCGGCTTTGCTGCTAAAACGAACAAGCACACACCTCCTTATCTAAGAGTTGATCTAAGAGCGCAAGGGGCACCTGTACCAATTCTATGACGGCAACAAGTTTCACAGAGGCCACCATCCGCCAGGGTGCCAGCGAGGAGTCCTTCACGCGTGGTATGCAATACTATCGCGACGGCCTGGTCGAGGCGCTGATCTTGCGCGGCGATCGGCTGAGCGCCGAGGTGCAGGGCAGCGAGGAGCACCCCTATGCGGTGACGGCGCACTTCGCCGTCGGCGCGATAACAAGTGCCAGCTGTACCTGCCCCTACGACTGGGGCGGCTGGTGCAAACATATCGTCGCCACTCTGCTAGCGTATGTACACGCTACGCCCGGCCAGGTCGAGGTGCGCCCACCTTTGCCGGAGCTGCTAGCTCCGCTCAGCCGCGAGCAGCTGCTGAAACTGCTACTGCGCCTCGCCGATGCCGAGCCAGATCTGCCCATTCGATCGACGGGATACTCACGAGCGCCGTGGTGGCGGCTCCGGCTGCTGCGAATAAACCGCCCCGTCGATCGACCTTAGCGAATTTCGGCGCCAGGTGCGCCAGGTATTCGCCGGCTATGGCTACGACAATTACTACGCCGCCGCCGGCATCGTTTCCGCGCTCGAACAGTCGACAGCCACGATCCGCGCCTTCCTCGATCGCGACGAAGCCGAAGAAGCGCTCGCACTACTCGACGTGCTGACCGACGAGTACAGCACGGGGTGGATCGACTACGACGATTCTGATGGCGAGCTAGGCCTCTTCTTCGCTGACATCGGGCGACTATGGGCCGAGGCGCTGCTCGCCGCCGATCTCTGGCCCGACGCGCGCAGCAGCTGGCTCGAACGACTGCAGCACTGGCACAGCGAGGCCGAAGAGTACGGCATCGAGGGGCTTGCCATCGCGGTGCAGGCCGCCGAAGAAGGTTGGGAGGAACCGTGGGTAAAGCGCGCGATACTGGGGCGGGCGCAGCCGGGCGAGCACGCCGTGAGCGATTGGGATCGCGCGCTACCGTTGATCCGGCTGCGCGTGCTGGAGCGTCAGGGACAGATGGACGAAGCGCTGAATCTGGCGCGCGCCTACGGCTTGGTCGGCGAGGTGGCGCTCATATTGGCGCGTATGGGCCGCAGCGCCGAGGCACGCGAGCTAGGTTTGGCACAGCTGGAAACGGCAGCTGAAGCGCTGGCGCTGGCGCTGGCCCTGCTCGATCAGCAGGACATCGGCGGGGCATTGGCGGTCGGCGAACGCGGCATGAGCCTGGCCGATCCACGCGGCGACCTGGCGATTTGGTTGATGGAGCTGGCACGACGCGAAAGTTCGACCGACCTGGCGCTGCGCGCTGGCGAAGAGGCGCTGC
>JAAUTF010000351.1 GCA_012031775.1 Candidatus Altimarinota bacterium
GCTGGGGCCCTACAGCGTCACCCGACGTGGGAACACACGCTGCTTTTCGGCAGCGATGATGGCCCGAATCTGGCCGGCCGCTTCGTCGAGCCGCGACTCGTGGTTGATCACGAGGTAATCAAACAAACGCGCTTGGGCGATCTCATCGCGGGCGACCGCAAGCCGACGGGCGATTTCGTCGCTGTTCTCGGTGCGCCGCACCTCTAGGCGGTGGCGCAACTCGTCGAGCGAGGCCGGCGCAATAAAAATAAATATCGCCTCCGGCGCGATGCGTTTAACCGTCGCCGCGCCGTCGACATTAATACGCAGCACCACATCGCGCCCGCTCGCAAAAGCCTTGCGCACCTCGAACTTCGGAATTCCCTTGTACTGCCCATACACATTGGCCCATTCGAGCAGCTCATCGTCGCGGATCATCTCCTCGAAGCGCGCCGGGCTAACAAAGTGATAATCGAAGCCATCGATCTCGCCGGGGCGCTGCGGGCGACTGTTCGCCGTGACAACAAAATGGAAGGGAAACTCCAACTCGCGCATGCGCATCAGCACGCTGTCTTTACCCACGCCCGACGGCCCCGAGATCACCACCAGCAAAGGCGGCGGTAGGCCGCCCTGCAAGATCGGATTGATCGTGGAGTCTTCTATCATCGGCAGCCCTCGTTGTGGTATGCTACACGCACCATGTATTTCGACGCTCTCACCCTTGCCGCAGTCGCCGATGAGCTGCGCGCGAACGTGCTCGGCGGGCGCATCCAGCGCGTCGTGCTCACCGGGCCGCTGGCTATCGGCCTCGAGATCTACGCTCGTGGCCAGCGCCACCAGCTGCTCGCCTCGGCACACAACCAGTTCGCGCGCGTCCACTTCGTTCAGCAGAAGTTGTCACGTGGCATCGAGCAGACGACGCCGCTGCTGCTCTTGATGCGGAAGTATGTGCTTGGAGGCCGTGTTGTCGCTGTTGAGCAACCCGATCTTGAGCGTATGCTTGTGGTTAGTATAGTCAAAGAGGCCGAGTCCCGCAACCGTGCAACACTAATCGAGCCGGCGGCCGACGCCGACTCGCTGCCGGAGCTTGAGCCAGGTTCCGAGATCAACGCGCCAGACCAGCCGCGCGAACTCTTGCACTGCGATATCATTATCGAGCCAATGGACCGGCGAAGCAACATTATTTTGGTTGACGATAATAATCTCATTCTCGAAAGTGTGAAGCGTGTCACCCCGAAGATGAGTCGTCGCGTGATTTTACCGCGCCAGGTGTTTGAAGTGCCGCCCAAACAGGAGAAGCGGGATCCACTGCGCGCTACAGCTGAAGGAGTCGAGGCACTGCGCCAGGGTAAGGAGCGTGATCTCGCCAAAGCGCTGGTCGGCGCGTATCGCGGCCTTTCGCCTCAGGCCGCGCGCGAGGTGGTTTTTCGTGCCCTGGAGCGCACAAGCGCCGCGCTCGACGAGGATCTGCCCTGGTACAGCATCGCCGCACGGCTGCGCGAGCTGTTCGGCGGCGAGTGGCAGCCCGCGCTGGCCTACGACGATGAAGGCCAGCTGCTCGCTTTTGCACCTATCGGCTCAGCCATCTGCCGCGCACCGCGCCTCAGCCCACAATGAGCACCGCGCTGGAAGCGTTTTACCGCGAGCGCGAGGAGGTCACTAGCCATAGCCAGCGCCGTGAGGCCTTGCAACAGCAGCTCAGTGCCGCCCGCGAGCGTCTGCAACGCCAGCACGACCAGATTCAGGGCGAACTCGACCGCGCCCAGGAGCTTGAGCGGCTGCGCTGGGAAGGCGAAATGATCTTCGCCTTCTTGCACGAGTTGCAGCCCGGCCAGAGCCAGTTCCTTGTCGAAGGCCAGACGATTCAGCTCGACCCGCAGCAGCGCCCAGTCGATGCCGCCCAGGAGCGTTTTAAGGCCTACGACAAAGCCAAAAGCGCTATCGAGGGCCTGCCCGAGCGGCTGCGCCAATGCGATGTTCAGCTGACAGGGCTGGCACAGTTTAGCGCGCTTGTCGCTATGGCCGACGCTACGACCAGCTAGCGTTGCTTGAAGTCGAGGCTGAAGAGCAAGGCTATCTTAGGCCGACCAACGTCGGCGGCAAGCGGCGCAAAATCAAGCGCAGCAAGCCGTTACACCTGCGCACTAGCGAAGGCTTCGATGTCTTTATCGGGCGCAGCGCGGCTCAGAACGAAGAGGTGACGTTTCGGATCGGCCATAGCGATGATCTGTGGCTGCACGTGCGCACGATCCACGGTGCCCATGTGATCGTGCGGCGTGAGGGGCGCGAGGTGCCAGAGCAGAGCCTGCGCGAGGCGGCGAGCCTGGCCGCCTATTTCAGCCAGGCCCGCGAGGAAAAAGCTGTCGATGTCGATGTCTCTCGGCGCAGCCTGGTGCGCAAGATCCCGGGAGGGCCGGTGGGGCTCGTGACGTATCGGGCCGAGCAGACTTTACGCGTTGCGCCACGCGCACCCGAGGAACAGGGGCCTGCACGTATCACCAGGGTACCGCGTTGATCAACTCGTTGTACCAGACAGCGCTGATGGTGCGACCGGTCATCCCGATGACGGCCACACAGACGACCATCACCAGCACGAGAATAAGACCGTACTCCACCAAGCCCTGGCCGCGCACCCGCGCCTGCCGTAGCCCGGGCAGACGTAGCAGCGAATGGACGAGAACGTTGAGCCAGAATGCTAGCCGCCACATACGCCGAACCTCCTGAATGTAAAACTAGAACGTTACTATGAATCTACTATATTGGGTGCGGCTCAAAGCGCAATAGTACACCGGTACCTTCGGTATAGTAAGCTCTCAGAACGAGGCTTTGTTGGTGCCTGTTGTTGGTGGTAAAGCCACCAACAACGGCAACAACCCTCCTTCAACCAAGGAATAAATTATGTTCGCTCGCTTTAGACACCACAATGCCACCAACGACCCGCTCGACCTCACACCGAACGATGGCAGCCAGTTGCCATTCTTCGATCAGATCCAGCGCTATCTCCTGCGCTTCCCCGTCTATTACCATGGGCGCATTCTGTGGAACGACATCAAAGACGAGCGCAGCAATTGGATCTGGCTCATCCCACTGATGCTGTTTATCGGCTATCGCCAGTATCGTAAAGAACGCCGCGCTGTGTTAAGGCTCAAGCAGCTGATGAAAAAGTAGCTTGAGGAATACCATCTTGCAGAACATGAGGAAACGGCTGCCTTGCGGCAGCCGTGAGGATTAGAGAGGATGAAGCACGGCGTGAGGTGAACGGTTGTCTTGCGAGTTCCCGTGTCGATGACCCGCCGCTGTCATCGTATCTGCTATGTAGCTTAGCAAAGAGTGTGCCAATTGCGCATCGGCAGGCCGAATGATCTGTGTTCGTTCTAAAGAAGGACGAGGCGTAGGGAAAACTACCTACGCCTCGTCTTTTTAATCTTGGTGATGAGGCGCATTGATATTGTGTTTATCTGCGGTTTTGCTACGCAAAACCGCAGATAAACGCTATTCCAAATATCTCAGGGCCGCGCCGTGATCACTGCCGTCATGTTCCAGCGCATTCGCGGGTCGGTCTGTAACGGGTCGACAACAACGGTGTAGACGATGTCGCCCTCGCGGTTCTGGCCCTGCGGGTCGATCCGGGCGTGCGCCCCGGCAGTTCGACGTCGGCCATAGCGCGAAGCTGATCGTCACCGGCGCGTCGACTTCGAGCAACACCACATCCAGTTCGGTCAGATCATCGGTTTCGATCCGCCAACGCGAGAGATCGGCCAGCACCACAGCACTACCACTCGGTGCGGCCACCTCGCCGACCGCCAGGTTCAACGCGACGATGGTGCCTGCCATCGGCGCATACAGCGTAGACATTGCCACATCGAGCTCAGCCTGCTGCAAGGCGATTTTCGCTGCCTCGATCTCCACGCGCGCTGCGGCCAACTCGGTCTCACGTGGCGGCGCAGCTACCTCGGCAAGCTGAGCGTTGGCCTGGTTGATACCAGCAGCAGCCACGGCGAGCGCACCGGCGCGCTCGGCACCGCGCAGGTTGGCCAGCCTTGCCTCGGCCTGCACCACCTTCGCCCGCGCCGCCGCCACCTTAATCGTTTTCAGGCGGCCAGCGATCACCTGGTCGTAGCGCGCTTGTGCGTCCTGCACCTGCGACTCGGCCTTTAAAATGCCATCGATCTCGGCCTGGCGCGCCTGTTCATAGCCTACCTGCGCCTGCGCCAGATCGGCCTCGGCGTTCTGCACCGCCCGCAGCGCGACATCTTCCAGATCACGGCGCTCTTGCGGTAGATCGTCGTACTTGTCATCGAGCTCGCGGTTATCCCAGTAGATCTGTGAATAGTCGTTCTGGCGGTCGCGCAGAAAGTTGGCGATCTGCTGCACATTCAGCTCGGCGTTTGTCTTGGTCGCCGAGAGCGCACTGCGCTGCGTCGACAGGTTGATCGTGGCTTGATCGAGCGCGGCCTGCGCCTGCGTGATCGCCGTGTCTTGCGGGCCGTCGAGCACATTAGCCAGCGCGGCACGCGCTTCCGCAAGCTGTGCCTGGGCAGCGGCGATGTCGGCACCGCTCACTGCACCCTGCACCTGCTGCTGCGAGGCGACAGCACGGCTCACACTGGCCTCGGCAGCGGCGATCGCTTCGGGCGCGGCACCGGCAGCCAGTTGCTCGTAATTGGCCTGCGCCTTCTCGATAGTGATGCGCGCCTGGGCAACCTTCACCTCGAGTACACGTGTGTCCAGGCGCGCGATTGGGTCGCCCTTACGCACGGCATCGCCCTCGGCGACAAATAGCTCGACAACCGTGCCGGAGCGATCGAAGTTCAAGGTTGTATCGGCGATCGGCACCACACGCGCGTCGGCAACAACCACGAGATCCGCCGCCTGCGGCGGCAGCGTCGGCACCGCTGTCGGCGATAGCGCAGTTAACGCTGTGCTGCCATTTTGCCAGAAGAACAGGCCACCACCCACGAGCAGGCCCACCGTAAGCAAGAGTGCGATCCAGCGTTTCATGTCAATTACCCTGTTTTTATGAAGAATACTCGGTGTCGGAACAGCGTAGGTGCGCAGCACGCTGCGCGCCTACGGCGTATGCACAATCTGGCCGTCGGCGACGACAATGGAGCGCCCGGCGCGACCAGCGAGGTCGTTGTCGTGCGTGACCATCACGATCGTCTTGCCTTGAGCCACGAGCTGTTCAAACAGATGAAAGATCGCGTCGGCAGTGCGGCTGTCGAGGTTGCCGGTTGGCTCGTCGGCCACCAGAATTGGCGGGTCGTTGGCCAGCGCCCGTGCGATGGCGACGCGCTGCTGCTGCCCGCCCGAGAGCGCCGAAGGCAGCTTGTCGGCTTGCTCGCTCAGCTCCATGCGCGCCAGCAGCTCCTGTGCGCGGGCGAAACGTTCGCGGGGCCGACCAATCTTACAAAAATCCATCGGCAGCATCACGTTTTCGATTACGGTCAGCGTCGGCAACAGCTGGAAGAACTGAAAGATAATGCCCAGCGTGCGCCCGCGCCAAACCGCCATTTTGCCCTCGCTGAGCTGCGTCAGGTCGGTGGCGTCGATACAGACCGCGCCGCTGGTCGGGCGGTCGATACCGGTGACCATGTTGATCAGTGTGCTTTTGCCGCTGCCCGATTTGCCGACGATGGCGACGAACTCGCCGCGCTCGATCTGTAGGTCGACGCCTTTGAGCGCGATAAAGGTTCCCGCCCCGGTGCGATATTCTTTGATTACCGTGCGCATGTCGATGATTGTCACCTTTTTTCCTTGGGAAAGATCTCAAGAAGAGGTTTGTTGCTCGTGATGGTGGCTTTGCCACCATCACGAGCAATGTCCTCATCATTCATAGGAAAGGACTTCGCGCACCGTCAGGCGGGTGGCGTTACGCGCCGGGATGAAGCTGGCCAGCGCGGCGATGACCATTACGATGCAGAGCCAGAGCGCGACAGCGGGCAGCGAATAGCGCCAGGTGAGCGGGATGTTGAGCAACGACATGCCAAACACGTAGGCCATACCGTAGCTCATCGGCAGCGAGAGCAGCACACCAAGTAGCCAGGCCAGCAGGCCGATCACCATGCCCTCGCCGAGCACAATCTGCATCACCATACCATCCGAGGCACCGATAGCGCGCATTACACCAATCTCGCGGGTGCGCTCCAGCACGTTGATGCTCATCGTGCCGGTGAGCCCGAGCCCGCCGACGACGCCGATCAGCGCGCTCATGATCGTGAGCACGCCGGTTAACACAAAGAAGCGTTCGTTCAAAATGGCGCGCTCGTCGGACTGCGACTGGATATTGCGCACCTCGAAACCTGCCGCTGTCAGCTGCTGGTTAAGCGCGCTCACCGCCGCTGCATGGCTGGCCGGGTCGTGGCCGACGGTGGCGACACGTAGCGTGTCGGTGCGCCCGACGCCGCCGAGCGC
>JAAUTF010000352.1 GCA_012031775.1 Candidatus Altimarinota bacterium
CCACCGACATCGGCGGCTTTCGTGTAGATACCGCCGCCGACGCGCATAAAGAGCGCGATCAGCGAACCGCCGAAGCCGAAGCCGAGCAAGGCGTCGGGGGCAGCGATGCCGAAGACGATAAAGATCAGGGTGCCACCGAGCAGGCCGAGACCGACTGTGAGCATGCCGGTGACGGAGCCCGATCTATAAGCCACTTGCAGTGCCGGGTCGTACCCTTTGCGCGCGGCGGCGGCAACACGCACGTTGCCCTCGACAGCGACATTCATGCCAACATAGCCGACAGCATAGGAAAAAAGCGAGCCCATCAGAAAGGCCACGGCGCGCCCGATCGACACCCAAAGCGTGGCAGCCTCTTCGCTGCCGAAAACCTCGACAGCTTCACGCGTCGGCGGGATGACGAATACGCTTGCGGCGAGCACAAAGGTTAACACTGCAATCAGGATAGCGATCGTACGGAACTGCTGGCTAAGATAAGCGTTTGCGCCATCTTTGATGAAGCCCCAGACTTCCTGCATCCGCTGCGTGCCCTTGTCTTGAGCCAGAATCTGACTGCGTAGCACAAAGGCGTAGCCGATGCCAAAGAGCGAGATGGCGAGGACGGCCCAGACAGCAGCAGCTTGTGTAGGGTTGAGCAAATCCATAGACGAACAACTCCCTCGTTGTTTTGCGCCAAGCGCCCGCTGTGATCACGGAGCAACCCTGACGGAATGATAAAGCAGTCGATGGTGTTACACGCGGCGCAGCCGCATGCAGCACCACCGCTCGTTAACGGCCCTATTTGAATGGCTATCTCGCTTCGGCCTGTTGAGTAGGCCCTATTCTAGCATAGGGCCGTTCGGATTGTAAAGCGTATCACAACTCCGCATCTCCTGAAGTGCTGGTAGGCCTATGGTATAATAAAGGAAGCATTCGGGTTTGTGAAATTTTATACGACGTTTGGCGACTACGGTGGCCGAGCGCGCTGGAAGGGCCGTGAAAGAGTTTTTTCGTCGCACCAGAAAAAGCTTTACCTCGACGCAGAGCCAGGAGAGCGCGCAGATTCCCGACGATCTGTGGGTGAAGTGCTCGAATTGCGGCGAGCTGGTATACAAAAAAGAGCTGAACGATAATCTGAAGGTTTGTCCGAAGTGCAGCCATCATATGCGCTTGAGCGCGCGCGAGTGGCTGGGCCTGCTCGATGTTGGGTCGTTTACAGAAACTGATGCAAATCTGTTGCCAACCGACCCGCTCGGCTTCGTATCGTCGGACGATAGTTACGCCGAGAAGCTGCATAAGGCGCAACAACGTACCGGTATGCCCGATGCGGTGATCGCGGGCAACGGGCGTATCGAACAGCGCCCACTTTGCATCGCGGTCTGCGACTTCAATTTTATGGGCGCCTCGATGGGCAGCGTCTATGGCGAGAAGATGGCGCGCGCCGCCGAGCGCGCCGCCGAGCGCAATTTACCGCTGTTGACGATCAACTGTAGCGGTGGCGCGCGCCAGCAAGAGGGCGTGATCGCGCTGATGCAGATGGCGAAGGTGACTATGGCGCTCACTCGGCTCGCGGAAGTTGGCCAGCCGCATATCGCGGTACTCGTCGACCCGTGTTATGGCGGTGTGACGGCCTCGTACCCTTCGGTGGCCGACATTATTATTGCCGAGCCGGGGGCGAGCATTGGCTTCTCTGGGCGGCGCGTCATCGAGCAGATCATTCGCCAGAAGTTGCCTGGTGGTTTTCAAACCGCCGAGTTTATGCTCGAGCACGGCATGATCGATATGGTTGTATCGCGCAGCGATCTGCGGGCGCTGCTGGCGAAGCTGCTGCGCTTGTACAACCCGGCGGCTGTGATTGAGGGGGCGCTTGTCGAGTCGCTTAATGGGGTTGAACACTGAGCGCAGACGTGACAGAAGCCATAAGTTTGTGAACCAAGAGCTGAGAACCAAGAACCATACGGCTGTGCCTGGTTCTCGGCTCTTGGTTCTTGGTTCTTCAATGGGCCATGGAATCTCTTAACGAAGAACCTAAAATACTCACTCCCTGGGATCGTGTGCAGCTGGCACGCCACCCGCAGCGCCCGCGCACGACGGACTATATCTATGCGCTGTGCGAGGATTTTGTCGAGCTACACGGTGACCGACGCTTCGGCGACGATGCGGCGATCGTGGGCGGTGTGGCCTCTTTTAACGGGCAGACGACGGTGCTGATCGGCCATCAGAAGGGCAGCGATACGCGTGAGAACGTGCGGCGCAACTTTGGCATGGCACGCCCCGAGGGGTATCGCAAAGCGCTACGCCTGATGCAGCACGCCGAGAAGTTCAGCCTGCCACTACTCTGCTTCGTCGATACGCCCGGCGCTGCGCCCACCAAGGAGTCTGAAGAGCGTGGTCAGGCGAACGCGATCGCCGAGTGTATCCAGATGATGACGAACCTGCGTGTGCCGATCATTGCCACTGTGATCGGCGAAGGGGGCAGCGGCGGTGCCTTAGCGATCAGCGTGGCCGATCGCATTTTGATGCAGGAAAATGCGATCTACTCGGTGGCCTCACCCGAGGCGGTGGCCTCTATTCTCTGGCGCGATTCGGCTAAGGCACCCGATGCGGCGCAGGCGCTGAAAATCACTGCCGAGGATATGCTGCGCCTCGCTATCGCCGATGCGATCATCCCCGAGCCTGCGGGCGGCGCACATAACGATACCGCTGCCACGATCAGCACGCTCGGCGAGCAGTTGCGCCAGCAGCTTGAAGATCTTCAGCAGCGCGACATTGCCACTTTGCTCAGCGAGCGCTATACCAAGTACCGTTCGATCGGGCGTTTTGAAGAGGTAAGTATGGCGACGCTGTTAGCGGAGCGTTAGAACCGAGAACTCTAAAGCTGTGCGCTTGTGCTGGTTCTTGCTTCTTCCGATACCTCCACTCGAAACACCACTACTTCCTCATCGATCCCCTTTAGCATCGCGCGCTCACTGATTGATGGGCGATTTCCAAGGAGCGCCTGCACCTCGTCGTCGTTGTGTACGGCCTCGGTGAAAACAATGTCGTTGCCGCGCGATAGGCCTTGCACGCGCGCGGCAATATTTACCGTGGTGCCGAAGTAGTCGGGGCGGTCGTTCAGCGTGACACTCAGGCAGGGGCCGCTATGCATGCCAACTTTTAAGATCAGCTCCTCTTCGCCGCTTAACCCGGCACGACGGTTTAAATTCTCGATCGCCGCCTGCATTGTAAAGGCGGCGCGCATCGCCTCGATCGGCGTGAGAAAGACCGCCATTACCGCGTCACCGATCGTCTTGATCATGGTGCCGCCGCTTTCATCCGCTACCCGGAACAACTCGTCGAAGTGCAGCCGCACCAAATAATAGGCGCGCGGGTCGCCACGCCGTGCGTAGAGCGCGGTGGAGCCAGCTAGATCGGTGAAGAGCATGGCGCTGCGGGTTACGTTCAGGCTTTCGTCGGGCAGGAGACGCTGCTGGGGGAAGAGGCGTTGAAAGTCCGACAGCAGCATCAGCGCCTGGCCCGGCACTGGGCCGAGGCGCTCATCGATCAAGGCGCGATAAACTACATCGTTCGCCTCGGTGCCGAGCGGGCGCAGCCGCAGGCTCGGGCTGAAGGTGACGCGCACTTCTTCATCGAAGCGTGTACTGAAGGTCGCCTGGCATACGCCGCAGGCGTCGTTGTGGTGCAGGTTGGCGAGATCATGGCCACGATGGTTGAGCGAACCGCACATCGGGCAGCGCACATCCCAGTGCAAGTCCATTAGGCCCTCGTAAAGCGCACCGAGCAAGAGTTTGAGTGTCGCCCGCTGGTCGAGCGCTAATTCTTCGCCCAGCCGCCGTGGGTTGAAGTGATACAGCTCGCGCTCCTGGGCCTGTTCGATCCAGTCCGCCAGCCGCGCGCGGGTCTCGGCAGCTATAGCATAACGCTCAAGCACATCTAACGAAGCGCGGGTCTCGGGGCGACGGTTGAATAGACGGAACACTATGCCTCCTCTGCACACCAGCGTGGCTGCGTTCATACGCCACACTGACGCGCAAAAACACCCTTTTTTTGATTGTAACAAAACGATCTGAACAAGAGATTAAACGGCGCTTCACCTCTTCTTAACCCAATCACCAAATGCTATTAACATTTGCCAGGTATGCTCTTTGTATGGAGAAGTTGGCTGCGCACCGAGGCGTCGGTTTCCGGCGGATCGGTGTTTTTGTATGGCGCAAGCGCTTAATAATCGGGGTGGCGTGTCGGCGGGCGAGCGGCGCGAATGGCTGCTGTTTGGGCTTCTCCTCGGCCCCAATATGCTGCTTTTTGCGGTATTCACCTATTGGCCGCTGCTCTACAACGTCTATTTAAGTTTTATCAACTGGAACTTTGTACGCCCGCGGCGGCGCTGGGTCTGGTTCGATAACTATATCAAGGTGCTGACGAACGACCAGTTCTGGATCATTGTCTGGAACACCTTCGCCTTTGTGCTGCTGGCTGTCACCTCGACGCTGGTGCTGGGCCTCTTGCTGGCCCTGCTGCTCAACCAGCGACTGCGCTACCGCGACAGCGCGCGCGCGGTGATCTTCTCGCCGGTGGTGATGTCCGGCGCGGTGATCGCCGTGGTCTGGTCGTATATCTTCGACCCGCGTTACGGTCTGCTGAGCCAGATCCTCGGTTGGGTCAATATCTCCTCGCCCGACTGGCTTAACGACCCGCGTTATGCGCTGCTGGCGGTTACTGTCGTCTATGTCTGGAAGAACCTGGGCTACGCGGTGGTGATCTACCTCGCTGGCTTGCAGGGCATCGCACGCGATCTGTATGACGCTGCTCATATCGACGGCGCGGGGGCCTGGGAGCGCTTCTGGAACGTGACCCTGCCGGGGCTCTCGCCGATCGCCTTTTTCCTCTCGGTGACGAGCCTGCTGGCCTGTTTTCAGTCCTTTGATATTACGAAAGTGCTCACCAACGGTGGCCCGGCCAATGCCAGCACCACGCTGATTTTTTACCTCTACGATCTTGGTTTTGTCTCCTACGATGCCGGGCGCGCCGGTGTGGTCGCGGTGATCCTGTTCCTGATTATGCTAGTGCTGACCTTAGTGCAGGTGCGTTTTACCGAGCGCCAGGTGCAGTATGGGTAGGATTTAGGAGTGAGAAGGGCGGGCAAGGGCACGTAAACGTATATTCAGAATTCAGGATTCAGGAGTGAGAAGGGCGGGCGAGGGGACGTAAACGTATATGGCGTTGCAAGAAGAACTAACAATCGATCGGCGCGATATTCGCACGATGCCACGGCGGCGCGGGTTGCTGCTGCCGCAGGCGCTGGGCTACGCGGCGATGCTGCTGACAGTGCTGATCATCGGGCTGCCGATCTACTGGACGGTGATCGCCTCGTTTAAGACGACGGCCGAGATTTACCGCATCCCGCCGACCTGGTTTCCGCTAGCGCCGACGACGACAAACTTTGTGGCGGCCTGGGAGGGTGCGCCGTTTGCGCGCTACTACCTCAATAGTTTTATCACCACATTGGTTGGCAGTTCGCTTGAAGTGTATTTCGCCATCACCTCGGCCTATGCGCTGGCTTTTTTGCGGTTCCCGCGTAAGAACTTGATCTTTATCATTCTCCTGGCCGCGCTGATGATCCCGGCAGAGATCACCATCATTTCTAATTACCTGACGGTAGCACGGCTGGGCTGGATCAATACGTTTGCCGGCATCATTGTGCCGGGTGCGGCTATCGCCTATGGCACCTTTCTGCTGCGCCAGGCCTTTCTCTCACTGCCGTTTGAGGTGCTAGAGGCGGCTAAAGTCGATGGTGCAGGCCATTTACGCACGCTGACTAATGTGGTGGTACCGATGGCACAGCCAGCGATTGTGACCATGGCGCTGCTCTCGCTGGTTGCCAAGTGGAACGAGTTTCTCTGGCCACTGTTGGTGACGAATACCGCCGAGATGCGCACGTTGCCGATCGGTATTTACTGGCTGCGCAACCAGGAAGGCGTGATCAACTGGGGTGTGGTGATGGCCGGTTCGCTCTTCCTGATCGTGCCGGTGCTGCTGATCTTCCTCTGGCTGCAGCGTTATATCGTCGAAGGCATTGCGGCAGGGGCGGTGAAGGGGTAGAGGTTACAGATTTTTGTGTGGGTTTGGGTGCAGTTCTAGCCCTTCAAAGTGGGGTTACAGGTACAGGTTGCGGGTTGTAGGCGGGCGCTGTCCCCTGTGACCTGTGACTTGTAACCTTGGTCGATACAAATTCCTCAAGAGAGAAGGAGACCTCTCGATGGCAGAGAAATTGACGCGGCGCGCGCTTTTGCGCGGCTTGTTGGTGGGCGGCGGCACGATGGTGCTTGCGGCTTGTGGTGCGGCCTCGAACACGGCGAACCAGCCAGCAGAGGCGACGAGCGCACCGGCAGCGACGAGCGCACCGGCAGCGACG
>JAAUTF010000353.1 GCA_012031775.1 Candidatus Altimarinota bacterium
GCTCGCACATCGTAGAAATTGGCAGCTCAGCGTGTAATCGCGCCAGCTGGCGTCGCCAGTTACGGCGGCGACGGTATGGCTCGAGCTGTTGCGCGCACGCCCAGCGAGCATCTGGTGCAGCTGGCCATCTTTGATCTGCCAATTACCCTTAAAATCCTCAATCGGCAGGTCGAAGTCGAGCAGCGTCAGGCGGGCCATGTCGGCATCGCTATCGAAGTTCAGGCGGGTAAGCTCCACGGCGGCGGGCGAGCAGGAGCGGTGGGCTGTGGCCCAACCGTCGCGTAGGCGGAAGAGGCGGCACAACTTCGGGCGTTGGCCCTTCGCTGGCTGCACTGGGCCTGCTTCCACTGATACTCACGCCGATGGCGGCGAGCATAAGCAGCGCCATCAGGCCAGCAATAAACAAAGATACAGTTCGCTGTCGCATAAATACACAGCCTCCCTTACGCACAAGTAAGCAATTTTGATCGCATAAACGCGTTTTATACCAACTATAGCAATCCTACATGAGCTGTACATTGCTTGTGTGCAATCTGGCGGCTACGCGGCCAGATTGCACATAAGCTTGTTCACAAACCGTTTAGGGTTGCTATATAGCAGGTCGCTCCCTGCTAATCTGCTGACATATTGTACAACGCGCGTGCTTCTTACGCCAGTAATCGCCCTGTAACTGTAAAGTTAAAAGAGGCGCTGACGGTAGCTTTGCTACCGTCAGCGCCTCTTTCCAGCCGTTCAGGACAATACAACAATACTAGCGCCGTACAATCGGAAGGAAAATCTCCGGCTCGTCGACATTAACGAGCGTGTACGTAAACGACAGCGCATCGTCGGTGGGGTTACCGGCGCGGTCAAGAAAGCGTACATAAATATAGTAGTCGCCGGGCGTGACTTCAGCATCATCGAGGCCGCTGGCCAGGCTGAACTCAGGAACGCGCACGCTGCTCGAATCGCCAGGTGTCTCGTATTCGATCCATTCTAGCGCGCTATTGTTGGCCGGATTTGCCACCTCGGTGCGGCTCACCGCGATCCATACGCCCCAGAACTGCCTGCCGCTGCTCGTCGTCACACCGGGCAACTCGGCGTCGGTGAGGTTAATATCGGTGAGATCGATATCGACCAGCAAACTATCGCTCGGCGAGCGATCGGTGACGGTGATCGTGCCAGGGCTCGTCAGATCGAGCACCGGATCGCTGGTGTCGAGCACGAGCGAGAAGGCGACCGGCAGTTCATTGCCCGCGCCATCGCGCACAGTAACGGTGAAGCGATTGAGGCCGTCTTTGGCGTCGATAAAGTCGGGGAAGAGCACAAAATCATCAAAGCGGTCATCGGCAAGCGCCTTAGTCGAACTGATCGTCGAGCCTGCCTTGGCAACGGTGAAGCTCGCCACCCCGCTACAGTCGTCGCTGCCGTCGAGCGAGAGATGGAAGGCCGGCAGGCGCGTATAGTTGGGATCACCGCGCCCACCGCTGAAATCGTTCAGCGTGGCGCCAGCAAGCGCAGCAATATCGTTCAGTTCGATTTCGTCGTCCACGGCGTAGGGGCTACGAATACGATATTGGGCTTCAACTCTTGCGTCGATTGTGATCGCATCGCTCTTTGCAAAGCTCTCGATCTTGCCGACCTCGGTGTTACGCACGCGGGTGTAGAGCGTCACCGGTGTACAGGGCGCATCTTCGCGTAGCTCCGGTGTAAGCGGAATAGTCAGCGGGTTAGCGTAGGGCTGCCAGCCGTTTGAGTCGTTATCGCTATCGCTCACCGGGCTACCCCAACTCCACTGAATCTCCTTCGGCGTGCCAAAAACATTCTCGAAGTTGACGATAACCGAATCGCCTTTGCGCGTCAACTCGACATCGTTCTCGATCTTGGGCTGCGCCCCAAAAAGCTGCGCGGGCGCGCTAAAAGCGCATAGCTGGCGCGCAAACCCGAGCCGGTAAAGACCTCGTTGACAACGTGAGTGTAAGCAGCATCGCTGATATTAGTAGCAGCGCGTGCATTATAGATACTACCGCCGTCTGCGGCGATCGGGCCAACCCAGGTGCCAGTTAACACCGACTGAAACGCATAATTCACATTATTGTTATTCAGCCAGACCATATGCAGGTTGCCGAGATCATCGACATCGATATTAACAACCGTGCTGATGCTGCCGCCAGCCAAACGCGAGATCGGCCACCTACCATCGGGCTGGCGCTCGGCATAGAACACACCAGACGAAGAGCCACTGTCGGAAGCGCCGCGCCAGGAAACAAAAAGCTTGCCGGTAGGGCCGTAGGCAACATCGGGGTCGGCGAAGTCGCCGGAGAGCGTACTGACACGCTGGCGCGTGAAGCTATTGCCGTTCCAAACCGACACATAGATCTGCAGCCGGTCGCCGAGGCCTTCGGTATAGCGACCGCCATCACGCCATCCGGGCCACTATCGACCGACGGCGCGTTGATCGCCGAGTTCTCGCCCAAATTCTGGGTGCTCGACCAGCTATTACCGCGATCGGTGGAGATACGGTAGCGAATTGGGCGATCGGGCTCGCGCCAGACGACCAAGATCTTGTTGTCGCTCGATACCGTCACCTGCGGTTCACCGGGAACCTGGCACCACGAACTACTTCGCGCGGCTGGCTCCAATTCTCGTTCGGGCGCTTGAAGCGCAGGTAGATCGTCTCGGAGTTTTCGGGGTCGACGCTCCACACATAGTAGATCGTGCCATCGGTACCGAGAGCGATCGACGTCGTATGATAGTCGGGCTGGCCAGAGACATCACCGAGCTGTGTTGGCGCACCCACCGTCGTCGTGCTATCGCGCTTCGTCCAGTAGAGGGCATCGCTCTTATTTGCTGCGGCCCCGATATGTACCGTGTCGTTAGCAGCTGCGACCGAAGGGTACTTCACATCGCGTGAGTTCTGCAGAGTCGACGACGTGATAAAACGCAGATCAGCGCTGGTTTGCGCTTGAACCGCAGGGGCAATACTCGTTGCCAGCAGCGCTGCGAGCGCGCCAACAACGAGGAATAAACGGCGGAGCATACTATCCTTCTTTCCAGGGGATGTTAGCGGTATGCAGCGCAGAAGGTAGCACATACCGCTAACGAAGCCTCGTTTAAAACCTTTCGTTACGGAGTGACGACACGTACATCGTCGAACAACATACCGCCGAAGGCACGGGTATAGACGCCAGCCTGGCCGCCGCTAAGCGGCGCGGGATCAGTTGCGGTCAAGACATTCTGGCCATTAAAGCTGGCACTAAGCACACCAGCGCTGACACTCAGTTCCATGGTATGCCAGGTGTAGGTGCTGAAGCCGGGGCCATCGAGCGCAGCGAGTTCGGTTTCAACACCAGCAACCACCTTAACGATCGCCAGGCGCGGGGTATCTTCATACTCGGCCTTGAGCAGGCGCAGCAGGTAGTAGCTCTCGCCATCGAAGTAGGCGACGAGGCCAGCAACACCATTGGTGCGGTCGTAGAAGCTCGCGCGCACCGTATACTCGTTCCAGCTGGCATCGCCGAGCAGGGCGGCTACCTGGTGGATCGAAGAAGTGTTAGCAACGCCGCTGTAATACTGCTCTAGGCGACCGTCGTTGACGCGCCAGTTACCCTGCTGTTCGTCGAGCACCTCATCGAGATCAACAGCGGTGATCGCGTTCAATGCCGACTCATCATCGAAACTATTCTCGCCAAGCGTAGTTGAAGCGAGGCTCGCAGGCGCGGTGGGCGCAGGGCCAGTTGTCGGCGTCGGATCGTCCGGGTAGGTGAGGATGGGCGGCAGCTCTTCGGCCTGGCTGGGCTGATTGCCGGTAAAGCTGAAAACCATCGCCGCCACCAGCAATGCGCCGACAAGAGCGGCGACGAGGGCGGGAATGAGACGCTGTCGTTTCATACGCTATTTCTCCTTGATACATGGCTGTTCGCCAAAGGCTGCGTATCCTAGTACAGCCACTGGCATTTGTCAACCAGAACTCTATGTTAGGCAGGGATGGGGGCAATACGCGCATAGAGACCGAGCAACTCATCGGCGATCTGCGCCGAGCTGAAGCGGGAGGCCATGGCCACAGCACGCGCGCTCATAGTGTGCCAACTGCCCGAGTCGGTCAGCACGTGCTTCAGGCCAGCAGCAATGCTCGCCCCAGAGCGTGGTTCGACGATCATGCCGGCCTGATGATCGGCGATATAAGCGCTCACACCGGTGGTACACGTCACCACCGCTGGTGTGCCGACGGCAGCGGCCTCGACCACCACACGGCTAAACGACTCGGCGACGGATGGTACAACGGCCGCATCGGCAGCAGCGAGGTATTGCAACGTCTGATGATGCGCGACCGCGCCAATGAAATGCACATCTGCCATAACGCCAAGATCGTGCGCGCGCCGTCGCAGGTACGCTCCATAATCGCCGAAGCGCGGCGTAACGCGATTGGGGCCGACGATCAACACCTGCGGGCGAATGCCCTGCGCCAGCAGATGCGGCAGCGCCTCGACCAGATAGGCGATGCCCTTGAACGGATGAAGCCGGTTGAGGCTGAGCACAAGCGGTCGCTGCGGATCGAGCCCATGGCGCACGACAATCGCCTCGCGAGAGTCCGCTCGGAGCACTGTGAGAGTACAACCAGCAGGCGGGAAGCTATCGGCGGTAATGTTATAGGGAATAGCCACGACGCGTTGCGGATCGGCGCCTCGTTGAATAGCTAGATCATGTATCTGCGGCGAGTCGGCACGTAAAACAGCCGCACGCCGAAAGATCTGTGGTAGCAGTAGGCGTACTGCCGGAAAACGACCGTAGCCGTAGTCGTACTCCGGTTCATCCATGATATCGGCACCAGGCAAGGTAACGGCGATCGGCGGGGACTCCTGAGCCGAAACCAGGGCGGTAACAAGGCCCAGTGGGAAGGCGGTTTCGACGTGAACAAGATCGTAGCGCCGGTGTCGGAGAAAACGACGATATTGCGTAATAGCGCCCGCCAAATACGGGTAGGGTAGCACAATATCCAGCGCACGGTTTGCAAGCTTCAACACAAGCGCGCTGCTCACCGGCAACCGATGCACAAGAATGCCGTCTTCGTCGGCCGAGGTGATCTCAGCGCTGCCTGCACTGAGTGTCAACACTTCGGCCATGACCCCGCGCCGACGCCACTCGACGATAATTTCAGCGTGGATGCGGTTGCCCATCGCCGAACGGTCGTAGCGCGGGATGAAATACAGTACTTGCATGATACCGAGTACCTTCGCAAAACAGGGCGATGGTAGCTCTCACTCCTCAACCAAGCTTCTGTCTTAGGTTAGACGGTGTCATGATACCAGAAGTTGCACAATACGAAATAGCAATTTGAGTTAAGGGTGTTAACCTTATCGAGGGAGGGCAAAGCCATACTTTAGAGGGTAGAGCGGAGAACCGAGAATCGAGAACCGAGAACCGAGAACCGAGAACCGAGAGCACAGAACCAAGGAACCAAGGAACTAAGGAGCCGTAGCTGCGTTGGCAAAAAGTGTGGCCTCTGCGGTTGATACATTCGCGGCTGTCAGGGCATAACAATGACATCAATCGCGAGCACAGCGATACTAAGATCGCGTCCGGTCAGCGGGTCGCGCTCGCCAGGAGTGCTGAGGGTGAAACGCTGCATGCCGGGAGCAAGCCGCAGGCCAATACGATAGCTGCGGTCGATGCCGGGGGCAACGTGCCAGCGCGCAAGCAGCGTGCCGGTGTGCGCGCGCAGTTCAAGCGAGCGTGTTGTGGCAAAAGACTCGAGGCGCAGATCGAGCTGTATTGGCACCTCCGTCACGGTAGGGTTGGTTAGCCATAACTCGCCCTGGCCGTCGATCCAGCGCCAGCGCCGCTCGCCATTCGTCTCCAGGTCGTGCCAGCCGCTACCGGTTGCCGCAAAGGGCCGACAGGCATCGTGCATCAGTGGCAGTTCATACCAGCGGTAATCTGTGTTGTCGAAGCGCGGTTGCGGCAGCGCCCCGAGCAGATCGCGCAGCGTCGTCTCGACGGCATCTTGGTCGGCGGCGGTTAATGCGGGCTTGTAGAGCACGACATGGCGTAGCGGGAAGGCGCATTGCATTGCGGCGAGATCGGCAGGATGTTGCGGCACAATATCGACGAAGGGTTTCATTTCAACCAGACGACGGAGCAGCGGCACGTAGCTTACAGTCGGGTAGAGCGGCCAGCGCGCGACGTAACCACCGACGATCGGTTGTTGGTGCGCGATCTGGTTAATCAGCGCGCGACCGTTCTCCTGCCAATCGAAGGGCAGATCGGCGACTGCGCCAGGGCGCGCGCGCAGCTCGGCAGCGAAGGGGGCAGCAGTGAACTGGCGTATATCTTGCGTGCGCGGCGGCAGCAGTTCGAGCGTTTGCGACAGCGCCGATGGCGGCGAGCAAGAGCGGCGCACGCG
>JAAUTF010000354.1 GCA_012031775.1 Candidatus Altimarinota bacterium
CGCCAGATCGAGGCGGGCGTGCTGGGGCCGCATCATGGCGCAGGTTGCGGCAAGATCGCCCGCGTGATGGCAGCAAGCACGGCGTCAACACCATCGCCGGTGCGGCAGTTGGTGAAGAGGAAGGGGCGTGTATCGCGTACGAGCCGTGCGTCGCGCGCCATCACTTCCAGGCTCGCGCCGACGTAAGGTGCCAGATCGGTTTTGTTGATCACCAGTAAGTCGGCCTGCACCAGCCCCGGGCCGCGTTTACGCGGGATCTTGTCACCGCCGGCCACGTCGATTACAAAAATAGTCAGGTCGACCAGCGCTCGGCTGAAGGTGAGCGTCAGGTTGTCACCGCCGCTTTCCAGCAGCAATACGTCGGCGTCGGGATGCGCGGCTTCAAGCTCAGCGACAGCGGCCAGGTTCATTGTCGGGTCGTCGCGCACGGCCGTATGCGGGCAGCAGCCGGTCTCTACGCCAACCACCCGCTCGGGGGCCAGCACACCGGCCAGCGTGCGACGCACGTGCTCAGCATCTTCAAAGGTGATGATGTCGTTGGTGACGACGAGCGGGCGATGGCCGCGTTCGATCAATCGTGGCACCAGCATCTCGACGAGGGCGGTTTTGCCCGAACCAACCGGGCCGCCGATGCCGATGCGCGGAATGTGGCTTGTCATATGATGCCTCTTTTTCGAGCGGAGGTGATAGTCTTAACTTACAAACATATGCGTTTCAGCATAAGCATGGCGACACTGCATCTGTTCGATAATTGGCGCAAAACCGCCGATGTCACGCCAGTGCAGTTCGCGGCCTACGGCACCCGCCGCAGCGATCACCGGGCGCGCCTGCCAGATCAACCGCTGAGCGCCGATGTGGTCGCAGATACCGAGCCGTACAGCGGCGCTGACCAGGCTTGTGGCAAAGCCGTGCAGCTCGACGGCGACTGCTGCCTCTTCATCTAGCCCGGCGCTCCATGCCAGCAGCGCCAGTGCAACCGCCTGGTTGCCGAGGTCGCGTGTGCCGACGCCGCGATCGGCATAGTGCTTAAGTTCTTCCTTGCCGCTCAAGAGCGCGCCGAGATGCAGCATCTGGCGGCCACAGCGCAGTGAGGCAGCGCGGGCCTCCGGTGCCAGTTTGAACGCCGTCAGCCGCTGGTCGATGGTCTGAAGCAGATCGAGGTCGGCGGCGACCATAGCGCGCACAGCCCAGCGTGCCGCCAGGGCATCGCTGTACGCAGCCTGATCGAGCAGATAACAATGGAGCAGTTCCGCTAACTCTGCCGCATCGCGCAGCCCGCGCGCAACAAACTGCTCCAGACCGTGCGACTGCGTGAACATGCCCGAAGGGAAGAAGGAGTCGCCAAGTTGGAGCGCGGCGAGCAACGGTGCTGCGTGGTCAGTAGGGTTGGTGTTCATACAATGAAATACAGCTGGGTGAGCGGCAATCGCTCGGCTGGCTCGCAGGTGGCCAGTTCGCCGTCGACAAAAACCTCGTAGGTGTCAGGATTAACGGTGATCTGCGGGGTAGCGTTGTTACGCACCAAATCGGCTTTGCCGATGGTGCGGCAGCCGCGCACGCCCACACCGCGACGCTGCAAGCCGAGGCGCGCATAATTACCTATGTCGATGCTGGCCTGCGAGACAAAATTCACACAGGTCTGCCCAAGCGCGCGCCCGAAAGCGCGAACATGGGCGGTAGAGCACCGGCTGCGGGGTGGGAATCGAGGCATTCGGATCGCCCATTAAGGCCCAGGCGATCATCCCGCCCTTGATGATCAGCTTGGGCTTTACACCGAAGTAGGCCGGATCCCAGAGCACAATGTCGGCCAATTTGCCCGGTTCCAGCGAGCCGACTTCGTGGGCGATCCCGTGGGCCAGCGCCGGGTTGATCGTCAGCTTGGCCATATAGCGCAGCACACGGTTGTTTTCGTGATCGGCGTTGTCTTCCGGCAATGGCCCACGCTGCTCGCGCATCTTGTGCGCGGTCTGAATCGCGCGTGTCACCGTTTCGCCAACGCGGCCCATGGCCTGCGAGTCAGAGGAATAGATACTCAGCACACCCATATCGTGCAAGACATCTTCGGCGGCGATCGTCTCTTTGCGAATACGGCTCTCGGCAAAGGCGACATCCTCGGCGATGGCCGGGTTGAGGTGGTGGCAGACCATCAGCATATCGAGGTGTTCAGCTAGCGTATTGACGGTGTAGGGCCGAGTCGGGTTGGTCGACGAGGGCAGCACATTCGGCAGTGCGGCGATCTTGATAATATCGGGCGCGTGACCGCCACCAGCGCCCTCGGTATGGTAAGTGTGAATGGTGCGCCCATCGATCGCGCTGATGGTGTCCTCGACAAAGGCGCTCTCGTTGAGCGTATCGGTGTGAATGGCAACCTGGATATCGTATTCGTCGGCAACGCGCAGCGAGCAATCGATGACGGCTGGTGTCGTGCCCCAGTCCTCGTGGTCTTTCAGGCCACAGGCACCGGCTTCGATCTGCTCGCGCAGCGCCGCAGGGCGGCTGCTGTTGCCCTTGCCGAGTAAGCCCCAGTTAACCGGAAGGCCCTCGGCAGCCTCTAGCATCCGCGCAATATACCAGGGGCCGGGCGTACAGGTGGTAGCGCTGGTGCCATCTGCCGGGCCAGTGCCGCCGCCGATAAAAGTGGTAACGCCGTTGGAGAGCCCTTCGTAGACCTGCTGCGGGCAGATCATATGGATGTGACTGTCGATGATGCCTGCGGTCGCGATCAGGTGTGCGCCGTTGATGACCTCGGTGCCCGGGCCGATCACCAACTGCCGCGATACGCCATCCATCGTATCCGGGTTGCCGGCCTTACCCACACCGACGATGCGCCCATCGCGCACGCCAATATCAGCTTTGAGCACGCCGAGCACGGCGTCGAGCACGATCACATTGGTGATCACCAGGTCGAGCGCACCGGCGCTGCGCGGCAGGGCACTCTGAGCCATACCATCGCGGATTGTTTTGCCGCCACCAAAGACGGCCTCATCGCCGGGGGTGGTCAGATCGCGCTCGATCTGCAGGCGCAGGTTGGTGTCGGCGAGGCGCACGCGATCGCCGGTCGTGGGGCCGTAAAGCGCCGCATAGGTGCGGCGAGGAATCGCGGCCATTGATCACTCCTCGTTACTAAATCCGGCGTTGCGGGCGTTTAGCAAGGCCCGTCGCTGCCCGTCGCTGGTGTTGGTGCTGCCATCGACCAGGTTGTTAAAGCCGATGGCGCGACGCGCCCCACCGAAACACACCAGTTCCACCTCGCGGGTGTCGCCGGGTTCGAAGCGTGTTGCCGTGCCAGCCGGAATGTTCAGACGCATACCGATAGTCAGCGCACGCGGAAAGTGCAGCGCACGATTGACTTCAAAAAAGTGAAAGTGCGAACCGACCTGAATGGGCCGGTCGCCGGTGTTGCTGACGGTGATCGTCCTTGTCGGGCGGCCAACATTGATCTCGACGGGCTCATCGCGCAGTAGGTAACGAGCTGAGGAGTTCGCCATCGTACATCTCCGTATCCGTTTTTGATTGCAGATTGTTAAATGATCGGGTCGTGGCAGGAGATGAGCTTGGTGCCATCGGGGAAGGTTGCCTCAACTTGGACGACGGAGAGCAGTTCGGGCACTGCCTCCATAACGTCGTCGCGGCTTACAACATGGCGACCGAGCTCCATCAACTCGGCGACGGAGCGGCCATCACGCGCACCTTCGAGCAGCGCTTCGACGATCAACGCGGTGGCTTCGGCGATGTTGAGACGCAAGCCACGCGCGCGACGACGACGAGCGAGATCGGCAGCAACATAGATCAGCAGCTTTTCTTGTTCGCGGGGAGTGAACATCATAGGTTATGTATGCCTGGCGTCATCAGTGGAGTCGTCGTTCGGCGTGTAGCCATAATCACGCCAGGCTCCTTCCGGCGTGATATAGCCCATCACAAGATCATGGGCGATCAATTCAGGCTCGCGCTCTGCCACAGCGCCGAAACCGCCACCGCCGGGCATCAACAGCCGTAACTCATCGCCGGGGTTGAACGTCAGCGCGGGAAAGCGCGTGACCTCCTCACCGTTGATGAAGACTTGGCCAACCGCACCTGGTTGACCACCGCCAAGGCCCGGCGGGTTGAAAAACATCTTATCGGGCCGCAGTAGCATCAGCATTGGTCGCGTGGCAATGCTGCGCACGACGATCTCCTGGCCAAGGCCACCACGTCGCCGCCCTGGCCCCGCCGAATCAGGGCGCAGTTCTTTCTTCTCGATAAGAATCGGTGCCCGCAGTTCGAGGATCTCCGTCGGCGTCACGGTGCTGTTGTGCGGGAACGCAATCGGCACCATGCCGTCGAGATCGCGCATTGCGCCACGCCCACCGTGGGGCAGGCAATGCACGCCGAAGCGACCATAGCCTGGCTCCTCGCCGAAGAACTTAAAGGGCCAAATCGATCCCGAACCGGCTTGCGCGTGTTCGCCGAAGATCGACCACAGCGCGCCGAAGAGCACCTGGTTCATGTTGTTTGTCGTTTTGGCGCGCGCCTTCACCGGAGCTGGGAAGGTGCAGTTCAGAATACTTCCCTCGGGCGCGGAGACATGAATTGGCCGAAAGAGGCCCTCGTTGTTGGGAATATCGGGCACGAGCGCACACTTGAACGGGTACATCGTGGAGGCGAAGGTGGTGTTGAAGGTGCAGTTGATCGCCGCCTTGCGCGTTTGCGGTGAGCTTCCGGTATAATCGACGAAGACATCGCTGCCCTTGATCGTGATCGTCGCGTGCAAATGTACCGGGTCGATATAACCGTCGATGTCGAGGCCAAACTCATAGACGCCGTCGGGCAATGCGTCGATGCGGGCACGAATAGCGGCCTCAGAACGGCTATGGATCGTCTCGGAGAGCAGCACAAGATCGTCAAGCCCGTAATCGGCCATAAACTCGTGGATGCGTCGTGCGGCCATGCTTGCAGCGCCGGCGATGGCTCGCAGATCGCCCAACACCAGTTCGGGCACGCGACAGTTGTTGCCAATGATTTCAAAAAGCAGCTGGTTTTCTTTGCCTCCCTCGTACAGTTTGCACGGCGTGAGGCGCAGCCCTTCCATAAAAACATCGACCGCCTCAATATCGCCAGCGTGGCCGCCGACATCGGCGAGGTGGGCCACGATACCGCTGAAGGCGATCACCCGACCCTGCCAGAAGATCGGCGTCAGAACCACATAATCCGGCAGGTGGCCGGTGCCAAGCCAGGCATCGTTGGTGATCAGCACGTCGCCGTCCTGAAGCGTCTCGAGCGGGAAGCGCTCTAGAATATGGCGCGAGGTGCGCGGTAACACGACGCAAAAATTCGGCGGGCTGAAACTAGACTGGCAGAGCGACGCACCTTTGTGGTCGGTCAAAATAACGGCAAAGTCGCGGCTCTCGCCCACAATCGTCGAGAACGACGTGCGCACGACGGCGTTGTCCACTTCGTCCATCAGCGCGATCAGGCGCTGCCATTGAATTTCGAGGGTGATCGGGTCAAGGGCTGTCTTCATATACCAGGCCTACCATAAAGCCGTTGGTGCTGGTCAAGGCTGGCCACTTCGCCGCCAGCCCTGACCAGCACCAACCCTCGCCTGAACCTGGCGTTCGCCAGATCGGTCACATACTGGCGAACTAGGTCTTAGTGCTCAGGCTTTGCTTTGAATAACGGGAATGAGCTAAGTATAGCATGCCTTGCTTCTACATGTCAACTGTTGACAGTTGACTTGACAAAGACACTAGCGAGGTGGTACCGTTGCCGTATTCACCAGGATTTGCCAGAGGAGTAATGCGATGGCCACCCACCCGGGCTTCCGCGTCGGTTTTGATATCGGTGGTACCTTTACCGACTTTGTACTCTGGGATATGCAGACCGACGCACTGCATACATATAAGACGCTGACCACTCCGGACGATCCGACGCGCGCGGTGATTGAGGGCCTCGATACGCTTTTAGAGCAGGTCAATGCGAACTACAGCGATCTAGCACTTGCTATTCACGGCACGACGCTGATTACCAACGCCTTGATCGAGCGGAAAGGGGCGCGGACAGCTTTGATCACGACCCGCGGCCATCGCGATGTGTTGGAGATGGCGCGCGAGATGCGCTACGATATCTACGATCTTTTGCTGGTTAATCCCGAACCGCTTGTGCCGCGCCCATTACGCCTCGAGGTGAGCGCGCGTATGGACGGCCAGGGGCGCGAGGTGCGTCCGGTGGACGAAGCGGAGCTTCACGAGCTTGCGGCGCTGCTCGACGCCAATCCGGTTGAGGCGTGGCGATCTGCTTGCTGCACGCGTATCGCAACGCGGCGCACGAGCAGCAGATCGCGGCCTTCCTGCGCGCTCGCTGCCCCACGCTGGTGCTGTCGCTCTCC
>JAAUTF010000355.1 GCA_012031775.1 Candidatus Altimarinota bacterium
GTGGGAGTGCGCCGCTCTCACTAGCTGGTGCTTCGTTACGCACTGCTGCACCGCCGCAAGCCGTCAAAACGAACATCAAAGCCACCAGGATGAATACCGATCGTTCCTGCTGCATGTGCGTTCTCCAGAGGCGTCTGATAATAACTTTGTTGGTTGCTCTTAACAATCAGGGTGCCAAGAGCTACCAACAAACCATAACCATAGTATCTGTTCATGGAGACGAACGATGCACGGAAGTCGTTCCGGGATTGGGCGCTAGCTTTTGAGAAATGCTAGCATACGCTGCCAGGCGAGATCTGCGGCTGGCGCATTGTATTCAGGGCGATCCTCCTCGACGAACCAGTGGCCAACACCAGGGTAGATATGCAAGTCGACGCTGCGCCCCGCTGCGCGCATGGCGGCTTGCATCTGCTGCACGTTCTCAAGCGGTTCCCATTCGTCTACTTCGGCGAAATGGCCCTGAAAGCGCGCCCGTGTTTTGTTGAAGTCCACGCCATACGAGCCGTAGAATAGCACGGTTGCGTCGATCAGTTCTGGCTGCGACTGGGCCAGCTCTAACGCCCATGCCGCGCCCATCGAGAAACCGATCACACTGATCGCTGTCGCATCGACCGCCGTATGCGCGCGCAGCGCATTCAACCCGCCGAAGACAGCACTCGCGGTGCGGTGGTTGTCGCGTGCGTCCATCAGCGCCTGTGCCTGCTCGACCGTTTGGGCGATCTGGCCTTCGTTCAAATCGGGCGCAAACACAACAAAGCCCTCTTGCGCCAGCCGATCGCAGAGCAGTGTAAAAAAGGGCTTCAATCCCCACCAAGCGTGCAGCACCAATAAACCCGGCCCATTACCGCTCGCTGGGAGCGCCAGATAGCCCGTCGTCGAACCGTGACCCGTTGCAAAGGTGATGACTTCGCCCATAACACTCTCTCCTATCTCAGACCTCAGGGGTCTTGGCGAATAATTCCGGCCTGCCAGATCTTCCTCGCGATCGCAGGCTCCGTTACAAGCGGGCAACCTATTAGCCCCTTGAGGCCTAACCGAAGACTGTTTCAGGATTATCGTACACCCGATAGCGGCAAGAAGCCGCCCGCATTTGTAGCTGTGGTACAATTCAGCCGTGCCACGCTCCGACTACATGCTGCGCCGTATGCTCTGGGCCGTTGTGACGGTTGTGTTTGTGGTGGTGCTCAATTTTTTTCTATTCCGCGTGTTGCCCGGCGATCCGGCTAAAGCCGGTATTCGCGACCCGCGATTGACGCGTGAGGCTCAGCAGGCGATTTTAGAGCGGTTTGGCCTCGATAAGCCGCTCTTCCTCAATTTCAGCGGTAATCCGTTTGATAGCCAGTTCTTTCGTTATATTGGCAATCTGCTGCGTGGCGATCTTGGCATCTCCTACAATTTTAATCGCCCAGTCTTCGACCTGCTCGGCGAACGATTGTGGAATACGATTTTGCTTGTTTTCGTCGGCGAGTTGCTGGCCATCACTTTCGGTATCCTACTTGGCGTGCTTGCCGCCTGGCAGCGCGGCACGTCGCTTGATCTTGGCACGTTGCTCTTCGGGCTCTTCACCTGGTCGCTGCCGACGTTTTTCCTTGCTATGGTTTTGCTCATCCTCGGCAGTACCTACTTCGGCTTGCCGGTAGGTGGAATGCAAACGCCTGGATTGAGCCGGGCCGATAGCTGGACGCAACTCGGCGATCTGGCGCGCCATATGGTGCTGCCGACGCTGACTTTTACGATTATTCTGCTCGGTGAGTTTATGCTGATCATGCGCAGCTCACTGCTTGATGTGCTGGGCGAAGATTATGTGCTGACGGCACGCGCCAAAGGCCTGAGCGAGAGCCAGGTCTTGCGCTGGCACGCTATGCCAAATGCCATGCTGCCGATGATTACGCTGATCGCGCTCACGCTCGGCTTCACCGTTAGCGGTTCGATTCTTATTGAGAGCGTCTTCTCGTGGCCTGGCCTCGGTAGCGCGGTGTTTGAGGCGATCAGCCGCCGCGATTATCCGATGCTGCAAGGGGCATTCTTGCTCTTCACCGTTGCTGTAGTGCTGGCGAACCTGTGCGCCGACCTGCTCTACAGTGCGCTCGACCCACGCGTGCGGCAGGTTTAGGGATGCGGACATTGTGCATTTTCTGGTTGAGCTTGCGCCGCACCCCGCTGGGGTTAGCTGGCCTAGTGCTGCTGCTGCTGGCCGTGATGATGGCGCTCTTCGCGCCCTGGCTGGCACCCTACGATCCTGATGCTCCGGTGCGGGCGACGATCGCGACGATTTATGCGCCGCCGAGTATGGAGCATTTGCTTGGCACCGATGACGGCGGCAAAGATGTGCTCAGCCAGTTCATTTATGGCGCTCGGGTCTCGCTTTTTGTCGGGTTTGTCGCCTCGGCGATCACGGTCTTTATCGGTGGCGCGGTCGGCGTTATGGCTTGGTTTTACGGTGGGCGGCTCGGCAGTGCGCTGATGCGCATCACCGATCTTTTTCTTGTTATCCCTGATCTGCCGTTGTACGTCGTGTTGGTCGCGCTGCTCGGCCCAAGCATCTGGAATGTTATCCTGGCGATTGCGCTTTTTGGCTGGACAAGCACCGCGCGCCTGGTGTATGCGCAGGTGCTGTCGTTGAAAGAGCGCCAGTTCGTGCTGCGTGCGCGTGCAATCGGCGCGTCGCGGCCCTATATTGTGCGCCGTCATATCGTGCCGCTGGTGTTACCGATCATTCTGGCGCAAAACGCGCTGGTAATTTCGCTCGCTATTTTGGCTGAGTCGGGTCTGGCCTTCCTTGGTCTGGGCGATCCGACGCTGATCAGCTGGGGCACTATGCTTAATTTCGCCTTCGGACGTGGCGCGATCTCGGTGGGTGCCTGGTGGGCTATCCTGCCGCCCGGCATCGGTATCGTCTGGGTGGTGCTCGCCTGGACGCTGCTAGGCTTTGTGATCGAAGAGATTGTGAATCCGCGCCTTGCGTAGGGACGCACCGTGCCGCGCCACAAGGCGCTCTGTGGGGTTTTATACCCATGCTGCTTGTAGTTCAAAACCTGACGGTAGAATTTCAAACCAAAGATGACACGGTGCTGCGCGCTGTCGAAGAGGTGAGTTTCACACTCGAGCGCGGTGCGGCGCTAGGCATCGTCGGCGAAAGCGGCTGCGGCAAGACGACGACGATGCTCGCGCTGTTGCGCCTGCTACCGCAGAATGGCCGCATTGTCGGCGGTAGTGTACATTTTAATGGTGTCGATCTGCTCGCGCTCGACGATCGTGCTTTACGTCGGCACCGCTGGCGCGATCTTGCGATTGTGTTTCAGGGTGCGATGAACGCGCTCAACCCGGTGCGCAGCGTTGGTGATCAGATTCGCGAGGCGATTGTCGTTCACGAGTCTGCGCAAGATCGGGCTGCACTCGGGCGGCGCGTCGCTGAGTTGCTTGAATTAGTGGCATTCCGGCTTGGCGTGCAACGCAGTATCCGCATCAGTACAGCGGCGGCATGCGCCAGCGGGCCCTGATAGCTATGGCGTTAGCCTGCGACCCGGCATTGCTCATCGCCGATGAGCGACCACGGCGCTGGATGTGATGGTGCAGGCGCAGATTATGGATCTGCTGGATCGGCTGCGCCGTGAGCTGAACCTGGCGCTGATCGTTGTTACCCACGATCTGGGTGTAGTGGCGGAGTACTGCCAGCAGACGCTGGTGATGTACGGTGGGCGCGTCGCTGAGTACGGCAGCGTTGCGCAGATTTTCGACACGCCGCGCCACCCTTATACACAGCGGCTGCTGGCGGCGTTCCCGACGATCGATGCGCCGCGCGGGTCTTTCGTCGGCATTCCCGGCACGCCGCCGTCACTTTCGCAGCTGCCCACGGGTTGTCGCTTTCACCCGCGCTGCACACAGGCGATCGAGCGCTGTACACTCGAGACGCCGCTACTCAGGGCGAGCATCACTGGCCAGGCGGTCGCGTGTCATCTGGCTGAATGACATGAATTGCGCAGTGATCTGCGGCTGATTCTGGCCGTTCGCTGCGCCGCAATGTCATTCCGAGCGGAGCGTAGTGAGGAATCTACTCCGCGTTGCGCTGCACACTGCGCGCGAAGCGAGGGATGACAGGAAGCGGCTGCCCCAATACATCCTGTGCGCGAAGTGTAAGCCTTTGCTCAGTGCAGCTGCCCGGTTCACGCTTCTACGCTCGGTGCTCGGTGCTCGGTGCTCTCGTTCTACTAAGGCATGTGATGGACGAACCGCTACTCTCTGTACGCAACCTGACGCGCACTTTTCCGCAGCAGCGCGGCTTGATCGACACGCTGCGGCGCGCACCGCAGCCAGTGGTGCGCGCTGTCGACGGTGTCTCATTCGATCTTCACGCGGGCGAGGTGCTGGCGCTGGTGGGCGAAAGCGGCTGCGGCAAGACGACAACGGCGCTGAGCGTACTTGGCTTGAGCAACGGTGGCGATGGCGAGATTTGTTTTGGCGGAGTTCCGCTGGCCGAGGCGCTGCGACCTGCCGGTGCGCGGCGTGCCCTGCAGATGATCTTCCAAGACCCGTATCAGGCGCTCAACCCGCAGATGACGGTCGCCGAGTTGGTGGGCGAGGCACTGCTTGTTCATCGTATCGGTGTGAGTCAGGCCGAGCGCCACACATTAGTGTCTGCTGCGCTTGAAGAGGTCGGGCTGCGCCCTGCACACGAATTTATCGACCGGCTGCCGCAGCAGCTCTCGGGTGGGCAGCGGCAGCGCGTGGTGATCGCTGGCGCGCTGGTCTGCGAGCCACGTATGCTGGTAGCCGATGAGCCGGTGAGTATGCTCGATGTCTCGATCCGCGCCGAGATCCTCGGTCTGCTCGACGAACTGCGGCAGCGGCGCGGCATCGCAATTCTTTTTATCACGCACGATCTGGCCACCGCTGCCCGCTTTGCCGATCGTATCGCGGTGATGTACCTGGGGCGGATCGTGGAGATCGGCGCTGCTGCCGAGATTATGCAAGCTCCGCAGCACCCGTACACTCGCGCTTTGCTCTCCGTTGTGCCCGGCATCGACCCACATCGTCGACGCGAGCGCATCGTCCTGCGCGGCGAAACGCCTAACCCTGCCGCTATTCCCGCTGGTTGCCGTTTTCACCCGCGCTGCCCGCTTGCCGTCGATAGCTGCCGCAGCGTCGATCCGCAGCTTGAAAGTAAACATGGTCGTGAGGTGGCGTGTATTCGGGTGTGAGGATTCAAGACTCAGGATTCAGAAAAGCGCAGAGCACGACAGGGGACTAGGAGCTGGGGGCATATGTGAGGCTTTGTGCTTTTTGTGTGCTTCATCGATTGCAGGGTGCTTGTGTCTCGTGCCGCCATAGTACTATCTCGGTGTAAAAGGAACTGTTTATGAGCCATCGCTTGAATCTTGAGCATATCGCCAATGCATCGTCGCTCATCGACCCGGTCTTTCTCAACACGCCGCAGTACCGCTCGGAGTCGCTCGAAGCTATCCTTGGCTGTCGTTTGGTGGTAAAAGTCGAGACGCTCAACCCGATTCGGTCGTTTAAAGGGCGTGGTGCGATGTATTTTGTGGCAGGCCAGGCGGTGGGCACCACCCTTGTGTGCGCCAGCGCGGGTAATTTTGGCCAGGCTATGGCTTACGCTTGCCGAGCGCGCGGCATGAAGTTGATGGTGTACGCCAGTGTACACGCGAATGTACTAAAGATCGAGCGTATGCGTGCTTTTGGCGCTGAGGTGCGGCTGGAGGGCGAGGACTTCGACGCTGCCAAGCTTGCGGCGCGGCGGTTTGCGCACGAGCAAGGGCTGCGTTTTGTTGAAGATAGCCTGGAACCAGAGACAGGCGAGGGCGCTGGTACAATCGCTGCCGAGCTGTTGCGCTGGCCCGATCCGTTTGATATGCTGCTGATCGCACTCGGCAACGGCGCGCTGCTCACTGGCATGGGCCGCTGGGTTAAAGTACATGCTCCAGCTACGCACATGATCGGTGTAGCGGCGACGGGCGCACCGGCTATGGAGCAGTCGTGGCGCAGTGGCAGCATTGTTGTCCACGAGCGTATTGACACGATCGCCGACGGCATCGGCGTGCGCCTGCCAGTGCGAGAGGCTGTCGCCGATATGCAGGGCACGGTCGATGATGTAGTTCTAGTAAGCGATGAGGCGATTGTTGCGGCGATGCAGCTGCTGCATCGCCATCTTGGTCTGGTGGTTGAGCCATCGGGTGCGGTGGGCGTAGCGGCGATCTTGAGCGATCCTGAGCGCTACCGCGACCGGCTCATCGGTACGGTGATCTGCGGCGGCAATCTTACCGATGAGCAGATGCGGCACTGGTTGATGTAGGGGTGGCTGCGCGCGGGGTGTTTTCACCCCCCGCGCCCCCCCGAAGTGTGGG
>JAAUTF010000356.1 GCA_012031775.1 Candidatus Altimarinota bacterium
CCGGCGCCGATCCGGCCTGGATCACCGCGGCCGGCGAGCTTCGCACTTTGCCCTGCCACCTGCCGGATGCCGACCCCAGGCTTGCCGGCCTCGACGGCTTCTTCGCCGCCCGGCTTGCCGTCGGCTGATCAATCCTCGTCGGGTCCGGACAGACGAGAGCCGGCCCGGCGGCCGTCTGCACCGCTTTTGTGGTGAACAGCACGTAAAGGATCGCTTGCAGAATTGTCCGAACCTGCCATGGGATATTGGACACTGGGGTTCCTGGAGCGTCCGCCGATCTGAATGAACCGGCCAGACGCTTTAAGTCTTTGAGTTGTCGCATTCTCTTTCGCAAAACCGGTTCCCACTTTTGCGGAGAATGCTCTGGAGGGGGAAAAGCGAGCATGGCGCGAGCGCGCACCGGCCTGTTCGTCGCCGAGCGACTGGCGCGCGACCTGCGGGCTTCTTTGGCGGCCTCGCGCCTCATGCGCTGGCGTTATGGCGCGGGCTCGCTCGACCGTCTGGTGATCGCCCCGCAGGATCTGCGCACCGCCGACCCCACCAATGCCAGCGAGATCTATGCCGGCCATTTCGCCTTCGCCGGCAAGATGGTGGCGGTCGATGGGCGCTCGCCGTTCGAAATGCCGGCGCCGTCGCAGGAATGGGCCGAGGATCTGATGTCGTTCGCCTGGCTGCGCCATCTGCGCGCCGCCGGCACCACAATCGCCCAGCAGAACGCCCGCGCCCTGATCGATGAATGGATCCAAATCCGCGGCGGTTACGATCCGCTGGCGTGGGAGCCGACGATCCTGTCGCGCCGGATCATCTCCTGGCTCGCCCACGCGCCGATGATCCTGGAGAATGCCGACCACGATTTCTACCGCCGCTTCCTGCGCAGCCTGCTCAAGCAGGTGCGCTTCCTGAGCAAGATCTCCCGGGACGCCCAGGACGGCTATCCAAGGCTGATCTCGGCCATTGCACTGTGTTTCGCCGGCCTGTGCATGGCCGGTCAGGGCCGCCTGCTCAAGGCGGCGCAGCGGCGGCTGGCCTACGAACTGGGCCGCCAGATCCTGCCGGACGGCGTGCATGTCAGCCGCAATCCCGGCGTGCTGGTGGAACTGCTGCTCGATCTCCTGCCGCTGCGCCAGGCCTTCGCCGCCCGCAGCGTGCCGCCCGACGCGCTGATGAACGCCATCGACCGCACCATGCCGATGCTGCGCTTCTTCCGCCACCGCGACGGCACGCTGGGCAATTTCAACGGCATGGGCGCCACCGCCGCCGACCACCTCGCCACCTTGCTCGCCTATGACGACGCCCGTGGCAAGCCGATCGCCGCCGAATATGAAACCGAGCGCAGCCAGCATGTGATCTGCGCCATCGATACTGGCCGCCTCATGCGCCCACCACTCGGCGAACTGGCCAAAATCGATTATGTCGTCAACACCGCACTGCTGCTCTCGTATGTTGTCTCGTTGAAGGGCGACCATGTCGGCTTGCTGAGTTTGCCGACGAAGTGGTGTTTTTCTTGCTCCAAAGCGCGGTAAAGGCCAGTTCTACCGTATGTTGGAAGCACTGTACAATGTGCAATCGCAGCCGGTGGAGGCCGATTACAGCCGTGCGCTGAGTTACTTGAGCGTGCGTCATAAACGGCGCTCACTAGTAGTGCTCTTCACCGATCTGGTTACGCTGACGCCGCAAAACCGCTGATCGCGCATATGGGGCGGCTGGCGCAGCGCCACCTGCCGCTGTGCGTGACGATCAGCGACCCCAATATTAGCGGTATGGTCGGCGCACGACCGCAGGATAGTGGTGGCGTCTACCGTCGCGCCGTCGCCGAGATGCTCGTTGACGAGCGCCAGATCATCCTCGACACACTCAACCGTAGCGGTGTGCTCACGCTGGATGTTCCCGCCGACAAACTCACGGTGAGTGTCATTAATACCTATCTAGAGTTGAAAGCGCGCGGAGCGCTTTGAGGTTACAGGTTACAGGTGTGTGCTCGTATGTTCGAATTATAAGCAGAACCTGTCACCTAGAATGGAGCATTGTCATGCCACAAGCACTGTTTGTCTGGGGTGGTTGGCCGGGTCACGAGCCGGAGCAAGGTGTGGCGATTTTCAGCGCGCTGCTGCGCGAAGATGGCTACGAGGTAGAGATCAGCGAGACGCTCGATACATTCCGCGATGCGGAGCGGCTGAATAGCTTCGACCTGATTGTGCCGGTGTGGACGATGGGCACAATTGAACGTGAGCAGGAACAGGGGCTGTTGACAGCCATTCGTAGCGGGGTAGGGTTAGCTGGTTGGCACGGCTGTATGGCCGATTCGTTCCGCAACAACACCGAGTACCAGTACATGGTCGGCGGGCAATGGGTGGCGCACCCTGGCAACATCATCGATTACAGCGTGCAAATAAGCGATCACGAGCACCCGATCACCGCCGGGCTTAGCAACTTCAGCATGCACTCTGAACAGTACTATATGCACGTTGATCCGGGTAACCAGGTGTTGGCCACAACCACGTTTAGCGGCGAGCACGACGATTGGATCGCCGGCGTGGTGATGCCGGTAGTCTGGACGCGTCACTACAGCAAGGGCCGGGTAGCTTACACCTCGCTGGGCCACGTCGCCAGCGACTTCAACGTAACCGAGGCGCGCACTATTGTGCATCGCTGTATGCGCTGGGCAACACGTAACGCGTGATGCGATGCGCGTAGGGGTCAAGCACGCTCGACCCCTACGCGCGTGTGTCTACACAATCTTCTTACGCCGCCTTGTGCGCCTTCTGCAACATCATCGGCAGGCTCGCCTCAACCTTCTGTGCCGTCTGCTCTTCCTGCGCCAAGTTCTGCTCGAAGATACCACAGATCTCGTCCTGGCCCATCTGCTGGCAAGCTGCGATCAAACCGCGATACGAAGCGATCTCGTAGTGCTCAACCTTTGCAGCGGAGCCAGCGATAACCACATCGAGCACCGCCGGGCTATCCTTCGCCTCTTTCATGCCCTTCTCGCCCTCGCTGACCAGGCCAGCGGCAGCATCGCACTTCACTCGCTTCGGCTTCATGCCCGCCATCTCATAGGCCTGCTCGAGATTACTAATCTGCTGCTCGGTCTGCGCGATATGCTCCTTGAGCATAGTCTTCAGCTCGCGCGCGCTCGCCATCTCGTGCATCTGCTGCTGGGCCTCAAGAAAGCGGTGCTCAGCATCGTAGATATCGCCGAGGTCGTGGACAAACTTGTCGTTGAGGGTCTTCATAGACATAGATAGTACTCCCTTTCTTATGCGGGTTTTCGCGTGGGCGGCGTATCATCGTCCTTCAAATGGTCGGGTTCGGCAGGCTGCTGAAGCTTATCCTTGAGCACACCGCCGGTGGGCTGCTGCGTCACCAGATCTGGCCCATCGGTCGTTTCAGCGTTATCGACCTGCGGACTATCTGGCGGCAGGGCGTCCTTGTCGGCGGGCAAGCCGAGCTTCTCCAGGCGCTTGCGCGTATTGTGCTGCGTGCCCTTGTTCGCCGGATCGGGTGTCGTAGCTTGCTTATCGCTCATACGTCCTCCTTCGTGCGGCTTACGCCAGAGGATAGAGCAAGAGCGATGCCAGTTGCGGGGAGGAGTCAGGAGTCAGGAGTCAGAATTCAGGATTCAGGATTCAGGAGGTAGAGCATAGAGCATAGAGCATAGAACAAAAGAAATCCTTTGCGCGCTCTGTGGTAGGTGGCTTTATATTGATCGACAAAAGGTTTCGATCGCGTCGGCGGCGTGTGGCGAGGCCGGATCGAGCATCAGGTCGTGGGCAGCATCGGCTATTTGAACGTAGCTAGCTCGGTGCGCGGCGGCCAGAGCGCGTTGCTCGCGCAGGGTAAACACCGCGTCGCGCTCGGCGGCGATAACCAGGGTAGGTGGTTTACCACACTACCGGTAACTAACCACAAAGGCACGAAGACACAAAGGCTTGTGTGTTATCCACCGCAAAGGCACAAGCGCTTACGGGCCGTTCACCAGCCGTTTCAGACCGCGCTTTAGCACTGGAGCATTAAGTTGATCAGTAGACCAAGCCAAAGTTTGCGCATTCGCAGGTATGTCAGCAGCTGGGCTTCGTGCCTTTGTGCCTTTGTGGTTATACTGCATCACAAGGTTGATCGGCAAAATCGTTTGATCATAGACCAGCACCACGCGCCGTGCCAGGCACCGTGCAATAATCAGAATTTAGAATTCATAATTCAGAATTCAGGAGTCAGCATGGCAAGACGCAACAAATCCTATCGCTACTGCGTCTTCAACTATACAATTGCTACAGCACTTCTGACTTCTGACTCCTGACTCCTGAATTCTCCCATAAGGAGGTATACCTATGCCAGAACGCTTTCGCAACCTGCCGGTGACGGGCGGAATGCTTGTGCCGAGCACGCCCGCGCTGCCGCCGGTGCCACTGAAGCATACCGACGTGCAGATCGCGGTCGTCGGCCCGATCTATGTCGCCACGCTGCGCCAGCGCTTTCACAACAGCCACACAACATCGCTGGAGGCGACGTATATTTTCCGCTGCCGGCGGATGCGGCGGTAACAGCGCTTGAGGTGCAGCTGCCAGATCGGGTTATTCGTGGCGGGATCGAAGAGCGCGCGCAAGCGCAGAAGGACTACCGCGAGGCGGCGGATCGCGGCCAGGGCGCGGCCTTGTTAGAGCAGGAGCGCGCCAATTTGTTCACGCTGAGCCTGGCGAATATACAGCCGGGTGCCGATGTCGAGGTGCTGCTGCGTTTTCACGCGCGCGTGCCCTACGACGACGAGCGCTATCGGCTGAGCTTCCCCACCGTGGTGCTGCCGCGCTACATGCCTGCTAGCCACGACGAGGAAGATGCCGCGCGTGTCGGCAATACGCCGTTGCTGCCTGAAGACAGCCGCGCGGGCCATACGATCAGCTTGAGCGTGCAGCTGGACGCTGGCAAAGTGACCGACTTGCGCAGCCCCAGCCATACGATCGATGTCGAGCAAGGGCGTGGTTCAACAGAGATCCGGCTGCGCAACGAGGGCGAGATCCCCAATCGCGATTTTGTGCTGAGCTATCGCACTGCCGGAACGCAGGAGCAGGCTGCGCTCTTCAGCTACCGCGCGGCAGGGCAGCCCGGGACGCTGCTGCTCACACTCACGCCGCGCCTATCACCGCCACCACAGGCGCTGATAGCACGCGAACTGCTCTTCGTCTTCGACCGCAGCGGCTCAATGGGCGGCAGCAGCATCGAGCAAGCGCGCAACGCGCTGCACGCCTGTCTGCGCACACTGAACCCTGGTGATGTGTTTAATATCTTCCCCTTCGATAACGTCGTCGAGCAGTTCGCGCCGCAGCCGCTTCCCTTTACCCAGGAGAACGTCGACCGCGCCGACGCCTTTATCGAGGGCATTAACGCGCGCGGCGGCACTGAGATCCTCGGTGCGATCCGGGCGCCTTGCAGCAACAGCGCGACCCCGAGCGGCTACGTATCGTTGTGTTTCTGACGGACGGCGCGGTGGGCAACGAAGAGCAGGTGCTGCGTGCGCTTGGTGCCGAGCTGAACGAGGCGCGTGTCTTCGCTTTTGGCCTCGGCAGCGCGGTAAACCAGTATTTGCTCGATCAGCTCGCCGTCGTCGGGCGCGGCAACGTAGAGTATATTGCGCCGAACGAGCAGATCGAAGACGCCGTGCAGCGCTTCCAGAGCCGCGCCGCCTTCCCGCTGCTGGTCGATCTGGCGCTTGAATGGCAAGGGGCGACGGTAAACGAGATCAGCGCGGTGACGCTGCCCGATCTCTATGCTGGCCAGCCGCTGCAGGTGCTGGCAAAGTTTAGCACAGCAGGAGTCAGAAGTCAGGAGTCAGGAGTCAGAAATCAGAAGTCAGGGGTGACGCTGCGCGGGCGCAGCACGACGGGCGGCTGGTCGCAGGCGCTCGACGTTGAATGGCCGGAGGCGACGCCGGATCGCCCGGGATGGGCGGTGCTAGAGCAGATCTGGGCGCAAACGCGTATCGAGGCGCTGCTGCGCGAGCAACGCAAGCCGGGTGGCGCTGCCAACAGCCAGCGCGATGCCATCGTGAAGCTGTCGCGCGAGTATGGCGTGCTGAGCCCGTACACGGCTTTTGTAGCGCTGGAAGAGCTGCGCGACGAGCACACTAACCGGGCAAAGGCGCAGAAGGTAACGGTGCCGGTGCATCTGCCACAGGGAACACTGCGTGAGGCCTTTGAACCACGGCCTGCACTACCACCAGGCGTGATGATGGCGAGCGCGTCGATGGGCGGCTTCGGTAACCAGATTGCCGGCGCGGCGCGCGCCTCTTTCGAGCGCAAGCGCGCACCGATATGATGGCCGACCAAGTGGCTGCGCCGCGTACTCGCCCA
>JAAUTF010000357.1 GCA_012031775.1 Candidatus Altimarinota bacterium
CCGGCCCCCGAGACCCCCGGCGGAGCTTCGCCCCAGCACCCCGAATATTAACGATTCCTTTGCTGTTGCGCCCGTTACTTCCTATCGCTGTGCTGGCAAGAGACTCTTCGAGCTAGCACCGCTTTTGGCGAAGATAAAGTACAAGTAGCGACAACTTTACTCGTGGCGCTGGACAGTACAGGGTTGAGCGGCATAACAACGAGCTTGCCCCGTGGCATACGCTCCCCTTTTGGGGTGGTCTGGCGGGGTGAAGCGCCCTCCAGCGGGGGGCAAAGCCGCCCACACATCACGCAGAAAAATCAATACCAAGCTCTTGTAAGCGAGCGGGCGTCGGATCGCCATTGGCATCCCAGCCGTGGCGGCGATAGTATTCGGCGAGGAGATCATCGATCCGCGGCAGATAGCCCGCCGCACGACCTTCCTCCAAAGCGTTCTGCTGCCAACGCTCGGGCAAACCATCGGGCGCGCCGTTATCGCCGTAGCGACGTGCGAAGAGGCGCTCAACGGTGACGATACGCTCACCGAGGCGGGCGAGATCAGCCCCGCTGAAAGTTGTGCCAGTGGCGGCGGCGATCAGCGCCAGCAGCTCGCCAGGCGAGACCTGGTAGGCCATGAGGCCAAGACGACGGCATAGACCGGCAGCATCGAGCACGGCGGCGAAGCGCTCGTGCCAGATCAGGCGATTGACCTTGCCCTTCACCGCCTGCGGGTGCGATGGCTCGTCTGGCAGCCAGGAAGGCGGCTCGTCGAGCAACTCCTCATAGGGCATGGCATAGCGGTGGTCGCCACCGATCGGCGATGTTGCAAGCGCCAGCGCCAGCTGGGTAAGCGCCCGCGGATCGAGTGCCGTCATCGCCAGGCCCTTCACCTGCGGCGCAAAGGCGAGGCCACCCCAGAACACATCAGACATCTCACCAACGCCAAGCGAGAGCATATCACGGCGCTCCTGCTTCTGCGCAAGCCGGTCGAGCGCGGTGATAATCGCTTCATCATCGCCCCAGGGCAAGGTGCCCGATTGGTTGAGCCCCTGCTGCTGACATTCCATCAGAAAGGCGACCGCAGCGGCAGCCGAACTTGGATCGATGCCGAGGCGTAGACAGCGGTCGGCAATTGCAAGCAGCGCATCGGGGCTTGTGACATTGCAGCGCGCACCGAAGCCAACGATCGACTCCAGCTCGGGGCGCGGCACCTGCACACCGTCGCGGCGCACATAATCGTGATAACAGGGCATAGGGCAACCGGCACAGCCGTGGTCGGCGCGTTGGCCGCGCAAGGCCAGTGTGGAGCCAAGCCGAGCCACACCCTCGCTGAGTTTACCGTCCTGACCGTTGCGTTCCGTCAGCGCCCCCCACTCGATGGCCCGCGCCAGAAAAGCGCTGCTGCCATACTGGCGCACTGCAGCAGCGATCTGGCTGGTGTCGACGCGACGACGCACAACATCCTGGGCGGCAGCAAGGCGGCGTACATCAGGCACGTCGCGTATGTCGCGTTCACGGACGGCGATAGCCTTAAGGCGCTTGTTCGCCATCACCGCACCAGTGCCAGCGGGTTCGGCCATGTAGCGCCCTTCAGCGACGATAGCGGCATAGGCGACATCGTTCTCGCCAGCGGGGCCAATACACAGCACGCGCCAATCGTCGCCCAACTCGGCGCGCAGCTCAGCATCGGTGGCCACGGTGTCGCGGCCAAGCAGCTTCGTGGCAGGATAGAGCCGCACACGATCGCCGTCGATCAGGAGGTACGCCCAATCGGGCGCATGGCCCTTGAGCACCAGCACATCGTAGCCAGAGCGGCGCAGTGCTGCACCCCAATGGCCTTGCGCCCAGCTATAGCCGATGCAACCGGTGAGCGGCGAGCGCGTTCCAACAACAAAACCGCCGGTGGCAAAAGAGTCGGTGCCGGCGAGGGGGCCAGCGGCAAATACCAGCCAGTTGTCGGCCGCCAGAGGGGCTGTATCCGGCGGCAGTTGGTTGAGCAACATCCAGGCGATGAGGCCACGCCCGCCAAGATAATCGCGAGTCACTTCTGGCGACAGCTGTGAGCGTTCGAGCTTGCCGCCGAGATCAATCGTCAGCACACGTGTCATGATGGTAGCTTGTACATCGCAGAATCGTCAACGGCCACGCGCCGCTATTGTACACCGAAAGCGGAGTCAGGAGTCAAAGTTCAGAATTCAGGGGTCAGAATTCAGAAGCCTGGCGGCGTTGAGCGCTGTTCAGGCGAAGATAGGCGTGTTTTGAACCACCAAGTGCGCAGAGGCCGCAGCGATATGGTACGTCGCCGTTGCCGTTCAACGTCTGACTCCTGAATTCTGACTTCTTCCCTCACACCCTACGCCCAAACTGGCGTTCGAGCTGGGCGGGGGTGAGCAGGATCATTGTCGGGCGACCGTGGGGGCAGGTGCGCGGGCTGATGCAGCCTTCGAGCTGGCGAATGAGCTGACGCATCTCGTCGTGATTAAGTGTCTTTCCAGCGCGCACCGAGGTATGGCACGAGAGCGTAGTGAGCATGGCTTCGCGCCAGTCGTAGGGGGAGGAGCCGCCGCGTCCGGCAAGCTTGTCGGCCAGTTCAAGCAGGGCCGGGCCAAGCTCTTCGGCGGCGAGCACCGCAGGGATAGCGCGCACCCGCACCATGCCTTCGCCCCACTCTTCAATGGCGAAGCCCCAGGCGGCCAACTGCTCACCGCTGTGCAGCAGCAATTCGGCGGCGGCGGGCGGCAGCGGCACCACCTGCGGCAGCAGCAGCGCCTGCGAATCGATCGCACCGTTACCCTGCTGGCCCATCAGGCGCTCGTAGGTAATGCGCTCGTGGGCGGCGTGCTGGTCGATCAGATACATGCCCTCCGGCGACTCGGCGACTACATACGTCAGCCCCACCTGGCCGACAATGCGCAGCGGCGGTAGCGACGACGACACCTGCTCCGGCGGCGTGGCCGCTTGCGCCAACTGAGCGAGCGCGCCTTCCTGCTGCCCTTCGTGGCTAAGCGGTTCCGAAACCTCACGCTCTTGGTTCGCAGTCTGCGGTTCTTGGCTCGCGGTTCGCGGTTCCGCACTACTGAATTCTGAATTCTGAGTTCTGAGGCCTGGCCCCCGTATCCCAGCGCGAGCGCTCACTATCCCAGGCGCTCGCGCTACGCCCCAGGCCGAGGCGGGTGCCTGCGTTGAACGACCGGAGCCAAGCTGACGTAGCTCGAAGCGGCGCTGCACACCGTTCGGGTCGGGGGCGCCGTCTTCCCAGGGCCGCACATCCGCTCCGCTGAGTAAAGAATCGCGCACGCTGCGCCCGATCGCGCTAAACACGCGCTGCTGAAAGCGGAACTTCACCTCGCTCTTAGTGGGGTGAACATTCACATCGACAGCACGCGGATCGACGCGCACATCGAGCACGGCGATCGGGTGGCGGCCTTTCATCAGCAGAGTGTGATAGGCCTCCTCAACGACGATCGCCAGCGGGCCACGGGCGTGCAGAGCGCGCCGATTGACGAAGAGGTGCAGGTAGCTGCGCGAGCCGCGCGTCAGGCCAGGCGGCGAGACAAAGCCATTGATCGTTACTGCTTGTTCGTCTTCGCCAAAGGCGGCGGCCACCGGCAGCATCTGGCGAGCGACATCTACGCCGTACAGCTCGATCAAGACGTGGCGCAGATCGCCGTCACCACTGGTTTGCAGTACCAAACGGCCCTCCAGCATCAGCGTGAAGCGCACCTCGGGGTATGCCAGCGCATACTGCTGCGCCAGAGCACTAATCGCGCTGAGTTCAGTAGCCTCGGAGCGTAAGTATTCGCGCCGCACCGGCGTGTTGTAGAAGAGGTTGCGCACGCTGATGCTCGTGCCCGCCGAGCAGCCGCGCGGGCTGCGCGCCTGCACCTCGCCACCCGCGATACGCAGCTCGATGCCTAACTCTTCATCGACATTGCGCGTGATGCAGACGACCTGAGCTACACTCGCGATGCTGGGCAGCGCCTCACCGCGAAAGCCAAGCGTCTGGATGTTCCAGAGATCCTCGCTTACGTGCAGCTTCGACGTGGCGTGGCGCTCAAAAGCTAGCTCAACTTCGTGCGCCGCAATGCCGCAGCCGTCGTCCTGCACTTTTAGCTCACGCAGACCGCCGCCGCGCGCTTCGATACTAATCTTCGTCGCGCCAGCGTCGAGCGCATTCTCGACCAACTCTTTGATCACCGAGGCCGGCCGTTCGACGACCTCACCCGCAGCGATCTGCGCGGCGACCGTCGCATCGAGCAGACGAATAGGCATCCTGCACCTCCACCACGAACAAACTTGCTGCTATTGTACCATGCACCAGACACCTCATTACTTTGTTGACAAACTATTCATGAGGTACGCCAGCGCTTCACAGCACCGTTTTCAGTGCGAAAGGCAGCCTGATGGCTTCCTAACGCAAATGGTGGTGATCTGCACCGCGACTGTCAAGATGTGCGCCTAGAAGCACTTGATTAGCCGCCTAAATATAAGGTAAGATACACAAGGAACTTGTTTTAAGAAGGAGCATCTCCATGAGTATCACACGTGAGCGTTTCGAGCAGGGCATGACGCCGGACGCGTATCGGGCGCAGATGGCGATGAACCGTGAGCGTTTCGAGGAGAACGAGCGCATGTTGGAGCTTGCGCCCGAGGATGTTGCCTTTTTTGCGCAGCTGCCGCAGCCCTTGAATGCGCTGGTGATCACCGAAGACTGGTGTGGCGATGCGATCGCCAATGTGCCGGTGCTGCTTAAACTGGCGGCGGCAAGCGGCAAATTGAACGTGCGCATCTTCCTGCGCGACCAGAACCTCGATATTATGGATCAGTACCTGAACCAGGGCGAGCATCGCTCGATCCCGGTCTTTGTTTTCTTCGACGAAGATTTCCGTGAGCTTGGGCACTGGATCGAGCGCCCGACGCAGATCAGCGCGCTCATGGGCAAAATGATGGCTGAACTCTATGCCACAGAACCGGCGCTGGCCGATGTCGCTCCCGGTACCTCACCCGGCCAGATGCCCGAGGCCGCCCGTGGCGTGATGCAACAGGCTTTCGGCAAGTTTCGCGCCGAGCACCGCACCACGCCAACCGCGAGGTCGTGCGCGAGCTGCGCGAGCTGGTTCAGCGGTAGAATTCAGGAGTCAGAATTCAGGAGTCAGGAGTCCTGTGCCTTGACGTATCGTATAATTGCGTAGCTGATAAGGCCGATATCGAGCGGCAGCTCTGCACTACAATGAGGTCACCACGGAGCGCAATGCGCCTTCTGAATCCTGACTCCTGAATTCTGACTCCTCCATAAAAAGGTACCACCATGGCCCTTCCCTTCGCCAAATCCGCCGCTGCACCGGCGAAACCGATCAAGGTCGGCATCGTCTACTGTGCCTCGTGCGGCTACCAGACACAGGCGCTGGAGCTGATTAGCGCGCTGATGCGAACGTTTATCTACGAGCTGTCTGAGATCGAGATCATCCCCTGGCAAGATGGGGCCTTCGATGTGATCGTCGACGGCGATCTCATCCATTCGATGTACGAGCAGGGCGGCTTCCCCACGCCAGAAACCGTCGTTGCCGCCGTGCGCGAGCGTCTTGCCCGCCAGCAGGCTAAGTGAGCCACCGCAGATAGGTTGCCACGAAGCACACGCAGGGCTCGAAGCCGCACATCAACAGGGAGGTAGCCAGCTAAGCTGGAGGGTATACGAGCATCACTCTCCCTTGTGAATGCTGACCCCTCACTCCTAAATTCGCCAATTGACAGCAGACCCTCCCATCGGTAGAATCCCCGGTAGTAATCCCAGCAGTATTGGCGCGTAAGTTGCAGCCGCAGGACGAGGTAGCCTTGCCATGGGCAAGCGCGCGCTCGCTAACGCTGCGCTGCGCTCACCTGTAACCTGAACCCGGGAGAGGAGAGGGCAAACGATGACAATAGATGCACAGAGCCCGGCCCTGCTTGGCGCAGGAACAAGCAACGGTCGCGAAGTGCCAATCAACGTTGAAGAGGGCCGCCGACGCACGATTGTCGAAGGAGTGCAGCCGCAGATCGACGGTGGACGTTACCCGATCAAGCGCATCGTCGGCGATACCGTCGTCGTCGAGGCCGATTGTTTCGCCGATGGTCACGATGTGCTTTCCTGCGCCGTGCTCTACCGCCAGGCTGGCGCGAGCCAATGGCAGTTCGCGCCGATGACTTTTCTCATCAACGACCGCTGGCGCGGCAGTTTTGTTGTCGACACGGTCGGTAGCTACGAGTACACCGTCGCCAGCTGGATCGATCGCTTCAAGACATGGGAGCATGCCATGGAGAAGCGTATCGCCGTCGGTCAGGATATTCGCGTCGACCTGCTGATCGGCGCAGAGCTTGTGGCCGAGGCC
>JAAUTF010000358.1 GCA_012031775.1 Candidatus Altimarinota bacterium
ACTGGCTGGCCGGCTGGCGACGCGCCGGGGCCAGCGGGCGTTGCTCATTCCTGGTGGCCTGCTCTACGCCGCAGGGTCGTGCCTGTTGCTGGCGGGGGCCGGACAAGATCCACAGTTCTTGTCGGTATGGCTGCCGGCGATGCTGCTCACCGGCCTGGGGGTTGCACTCATCGTCCCGCTCTTGAGCAGCGTCGCTGTCCAACACTTAACACCTGGCCAGCTAGCCGGCGGGAGTGGTGTCTTCCAGGCGCTGCGACAATTCGCCAGCGTGATCGGGATCACCCTGAGCGTGCTTCTGCTCGGCGCAGCACCCACCACGGCTAACGTCTTCGCGCCGATCTTCGCCCTGATGATTGGCGGTGGTCTGAGCGTGAGCTGGATCAGCCTCGGGCTTGCGCCCACGCCTCGGCAGGCCACACTGCCCGTCGCAGCCCCTCCGATCGAACTATAACAAAGCCTGTCGCACGGATCTATCCTGCGCGACCTTGTTGAGAAGGATTCACGATGAACGCAACCCAGATCTTTGGCCTGCAAGTGATTCTCAGTCTTGTCACCTACACGTTTTGTCGCCCACTGGTACATTGCCCCGCGCCTGGCACAGCAGGAACTCACAGCGGCGCTGACCCCGCTGCTCCTGTTTCACACACTCCGCACGATCGGACTGGTCTTCCTGGTACCCGGTGTGATCGGCGGGCCACTCCCCGATACCTTCGCCGTGCCCGGTGCCTACGGCGACCTGCTCACCGTCGGATTGGCTTTTCTCGCGCTGGTCGCGCTGCGGGCGCACTGGCGTGGCGCGCTCACCCTGGTCTGGATCTTCTCGCTGGTCGGCCTGCTCGATTTTGTCTACGCCTTCGCCCAAGGGATACGGAACGACATCGCTGCGCAGGATGCCCTCGGACCGGGCTGGTTCATCCCGACCTTCGCTGTACCGGCCTTCACCGTCGCCCACATTCTGGTGATCTGGCTCCTCGTCACGCGCAGCGCCACGTACCACGCGGTCGAGTCGCCGCTACGTCGCTCGCCCCGAAAGGAACTGTCCCGATGAACGACTTCTCAGCAGATCACACGCAGCACTACACCGCTGGCTCGCTCGATGACGCAGTGGCGATCGCGTTGGCTTCGCCGACCACTGGCGACCGAAATCAGGATCTTCAACACCTGGCTGAGCTCGACCAGTTCCACACCGGCGGGATGGAAGCTACCCGCGCCCTGGCCGAGCACGCCGCTATCACGGCAGCCGATCACGTACTCGATGTCGGCGGCGGTCTTGGCGGGTCAGCACGCCTACTAGCCCATGTCTCTGGCTGCCGGGTGACGGTGCTGGATCTGACCGAGGCCTACTGCCGGGCTGGTGAGCGCCTCACCGCATGGGTGGGGCTCAGCGACCGGGTGCAGTTTCAGCACGGCAATGCCCTGAACATGCCGTTTGACGATGGCAGCTTCGATTTCGCCTGGATGCAGCATAGCTCGATGAATATCGCCGAGAAGGCATGCCTGTATGCCGAGATCCAGCGGGTGCTGCGGCCCGGCGGACGACTTGCGCTCTATGAGGTGGTGGCGGGCCAAACAGACCAGCCACACTACCCAGCCTTCTGGGCGCGCAGCGCGGCGATGAGCTTTCTCGTGACGGCGGACGAGTTGCGGACAATTGTGGCCAATGCCGGCTTCCACGAACGGCACTGGCGAGACACATCGACGTGGGCGCTGGAGTGGCTTGCCGCGCGCCGCCGCGCCCTGGAAGCTGCTGGTGAGACACAGCTGGCTGGCTTGCCGCTCGTCCTCGGGTCGGCGTTCGGCGCAATGGGCGCAGAATCATGCGCACAACCTTCAGGAAGGGCGCATTCGGATCGTCGAAGGGGTTTTCACGCGTCAGTAAGCCCGAGAACAAGGAGCAAGACTTCTCATGAAAAAGCTAGCCATGTTGGTCACAGCAGCCACCGGAAACACCGGCGCGGCCATCGCGATGCAGTTGCTCAGCCATTGTACTAGCCCACCGTACGTTCAGCTCCTGGAGGCGGCGGGCATACGAATCAGTATGGACGAGCAAAGGGCGAGCACTCGACAACATCTTTACCGAGCGTCTGTGGCGCAGCGTGAAGTATGAGGAGGTAGTGCGACATGCAAGTCGTCTGAGACATTGTTCCACCCACTCATCACTGGGGACGGAACCTGCTGTTCCATCAGCAGTACCCTACGCAGTACGGCGGCAACGTAAGGCGCCGTCCAAAGCCTGCCGACAATGTACCCGCCGTCGCTCGACGGACAGCGCCCCCGCGAGGGGACGCCCGCGCTGCCAGCATCAGGTGGCGCCGGGGCTAGGGTTGAGGGTATGGCCAACACATGTGAACGCTCACAAACGTCGTTACGTATCACAAGCCAAAGATGCTGACGGGCTTGCGCCAAAAGGCACGTGGTGGGTACCGGGTCTCACGTCTGCCCGGTCATGGACAGCCAACACCACCGGCGAAAAGAGCAGGCCTACCCCCTCGTGTGGCTCAGACGGAACATGGTAAGCCCGTCGTCTTCCCTCTGGGTAGGTGCCTGCAAGGGTCACTGACGGGACGGCGGGTAAAGGACGATGGAGCAAGCGAACGCCGGGCCGTAATCGCTCGGATAGGGGTTGACGCCTCGGCCCACATCACCCCACGCGAAAGCGGGCAGACTTCCATCGGGTCACCCGGCACGAGAGAGCCTGACCAACCGACACAGGAGACAAAGCAGATGACGGCAGCTTGTCCTGCTGGTGCGGTCTCCCGCTCCGCGACCGACTGGCACGCCATCCCCTGGCGCAAAGTCTACCGCGAGGTGCGTCGGCTCCAAGCGCGTATCGTGCAGGCAGTTCAGGCTGGCAGATGGGGCAAGGTCAAAGCCTTGCAGCGGCTGCTGGCCCGCTCGTTCAGCGCCAGAGCCCTGGCAGTACGACGAGTGACGGAAGCGACGGGCAGACGCACGCCCGGAGTAGACGGCGAGACCTGGGACACCCCAGCCAGCAGAGCCGCCGCAATCTCGCGTCTTCGCCAGCATGGGTATCGACCTAAGCCCCTGCGCCGCATCTACATCCCCAAGAAAAACAACAAGCTCAGGCCTCTCGGCATTCCCGCCATGCTCGACCGGGCACAACAAGCGCTGCATCTCCTCACCCTCGACCCGGTCGCGGAGACGACCGCTGACCCCAACTCCTACGGCTTTCGTAAAGAGCGGTCGACGGCGGACGCCATCGCGCAATGCTTCATCGCGCTCGCCAAACGCCACGCCCCGGAATGGATCCTGGAAGGCGACATCAAAGCCTGCTTCGACCAGATCTCGCACGCCTGGCTTGAACGCCACATCCCAATGGACCGAGCAGTCCTCCACAAGTGGCTCAAAGCCGGCTATCTCGAACGCCAGGCCTTTCACCCGACTATCGCCGGGACACCCCAGGGCGGCCCAATCTCACCCGTCCTCGCCAATCTGACCCTGGACGGCATCGAACGCCTGCTGACCGAACGCTACCCGAAACAGACCCGCGCCGGAAACCGCGCGAAGGTCAACTTTGTCCGGTTTGCCGACGACTTCATCGTGACCGGTAGTTCGAAAGAACTGCTGGAACACGAAGTCAAGCCGCTCATCGCTGCCTTCCTCGCTGAACGTGGGCTGGAGTTGTCTCCCGAGAAGACACACATCACACACATCAACGATGGCTTCGACTTCCTCGGCCAGAACGTACGCAAGTACCACGGCAAGCTGCTTATCACGCCGTCCAAGAAGAACATCGCCGCCTTTCTGACGAAGGTTCGGGGGCTCATTAAAACGCATCGACAAACGCCAGCCGGGGAACTCATCGCGGTCATCAATCCCGTCATCCGCGGCTGGGCAAACCACCACCGCCACGTGGTCAGCAAGCGAACGTACAGCGACATCGACCGCGCGATCTTTCAAGCACTCTGGCGCTGGGCCAAACGGCGCCACCTGAGCAAAGCTGCTGGCTGGCGGAAGGCACGCTACTTCCAGGCCAGCGGGGGCCGCAACTGGGTGTTCTTCGGGGAGGTCGAGGGGCAACGCAAACAGCTTCGCAGCGCCTTCAGCACGCCTATCCAACGCCACACCAAGCTGCGTGCGGAGGCCAACCCCTACGACCCGGCCTGGGAAACCTACTTCGAGCAACGCTTGAGTGCGACGATGACAGGCAAACTCCAAGGACAGCGACAACTGATGGCGCTGTGGAAAGCACAAGACGGCCTCTGTCCGGTCTGCAACCAGCCCCTCACCGATGAGACAGGATGGCACCTCCACCACATCATCTGGCGCAGCCACGGTGGCCCGGACACCGCAGAGAACCGAGTAATGCTCCATCCTACCTGTCATTACAGCATTCACGCCCGTACAACTTCTGAGGAACCACCGCGTCTTGCCAAGAGGCGTTCGGGTGGCTTGAGCGGTATGCCGTGAAAATGGCACGTACCGTTCTGAGGGGGCGGGACGGGCGGCAACGCTGTCCTGCTACCCGACTATCTGTATGACTACGAGACGGTGCCAGCCGTGAGCGCCGGCCTGGATCAGTATTTCGCGTTCTACAACACCGAGCGGCCGCATCAGAGCCTCGACTATCGCACCCCCGCGCAGGTGCACGCCGGCTAAGCGGGTGGCGCGCAGGTCGCGCGGGTGGCCCAGGATAGCAGCCCGGTCAAGACCGCTAGCGACACCGCTACCTCAGGTGGATACCTGGTCTTGACTCGGCCTGCTGGGGCCTGCCCGACCGCGCGACGCCGCACACGAAACGCTTTACACCCGTTCACGATACTGCACGATCATGTGGTCTTGACAAAGGGGCCAAGCATACCGGCCCGGTTTTGGCCCGTACGTCGAGATGGGGACGAATGACTGCCCACTCGGCGTGCATCACGTCGGTCTCATACGACTCGGCTGGCGATTGGACACACGGCTCCGTCGGTGCTACCATCATGGCCCCCCTTCTGGTGTGACTGGTTGGCTTCATCACCTTCAGTCTCCATCAGCGAGGGGGGTTGTGGCGTTAGAACGCTATAAACGTTCGGTGGGACACGATCCCTTCCGTTACCGTTGGAATATTAGACAGGCTCTTAGAGCACCTTATTTTGAGCTATCTACGGCTTCATAAGTAATATCTTGAGATACTATTCTCATAACCACTTTGTCATCGTCAACGATCTCAGTCAACAAAAACTGTTGAACGAGATAATCATCTGGAATGGCAGCATAACCAGCGAACTGCTTAAGAATTGCCAGGCAATTTCTAGTGTCTCCTATTTGCAATATCCCACTTACTCTTATAGGGCCTTCAAAATACTGAACGTTTGCCAAAAAAAAGTTCGCCTTCTATTATATCCGTAATCAGCTTTCTCGTCACCTTCAATCTCATAGTAGAATGGCTCGAAATATATTCTAATACACTAAAGTGAGATCGCCCCTGAAAGATAGGTGTATTAGGAATACGAAATGTACGAATCATAAAGCTACCATTACTATAAAGATGACTTCTCACCGAACATTCTACACTGTTTGTCAACTGTAAACACGTCAGATGCCCATTCGCAGCGGCCCACACCGCCGCGATGAAGATCGGGCTATACTGCTATCGAACACCGGTATCCGAGATTAAAGTCGGCCTGCTCCTTGGGCCACGAGCCCGTTTGCCTACCTTGTTAGCGTATCAAACCGCGATCACTTCAAAAGATCTCTAGCAAAGTGCATATAAGAATATATGAGCGCGCAATGCACTGGAATGGCACCCCAAATCTTTGTCAAAAAGATCTCGTCGTAATGTTAGGACTGCTATGGGCAATCAACTGGAATGCTGCACAGTATTTCAGTCGATTGCTCAACGCTTTACGGAATATTGCAAATTTTCTCCTTCATTTCAGCAGAGGGAGCAGAAACATCTGTACTACCTTGAAGGTAAAAGCTAGTCTTACTACATAAAGCAGGATTGTACCGTATACGGTATAGCTCAGTTGCAGTAATATCCCAGGCTTTGAATGACCCTGAACCTAAGTTCTCTGCAAATTCAACTGGATCGCCACGAATACCTTCAAGATTAAAGTGAATGTGTTCAGCTTTTTGAACTGCTTGTGTGAAAGCCTTTTCAAAATATCTTGTTGGTACATCTGACAATCCAGCACTCACCCAATCACCATAAGCATGAACCTGGACACCTTGACTATTGAGTTTAGCGTTTAGATTGAGAGTAAACATGAATCGCAAGGGTGTAAAGTCTCCATAAGACTTGTCTGTATTCAACCCCAGTGAGATATGCTTACGTGGTTGTTGTCGAGTCTGCACGTCCTCTCGTACACCCTCAAGTCCACGTAAG
>JAAUTF010000359.1 GCA_012031775.1 Candidatus Altimarinota bacterium
ACAGCGCGGCCGAGCGGCGCATTTTGCTCGGCGATCGTGATCTGACGACGCTCGACACAGAGGAACTACGCACAATCTGGGGCAGCCAAGTGCGGCTTGTGCCCCAAAATCCGCTTACCGCGCTTAACCCCTCGTTGCGCATCGGTGACCAGCTTGTCGAAGCGCTCGAACCAGGCCTGCCGCACGCGGAAGCCGCATTGCAAGGGCGCGAGCTTCTACAAACAGTGCGCCTCGCCGACCCAGAGCGTGTAATGCGCAGCTTTCCGCACGAGTTGAGCGGCGGTATGCAGCAGCGCGTGATGCTGGCGATGGCCCTGCACGGCGACCCGGCGCTGCTCGTGCTCGACGAGCCAACGACGAACCTCGATGTGACGACCGAGGCCGCTATTCTCGATCTGGTGGGCCAACTGATCGCCGAGCGCGATACCGCCGCGCTCTTTGTTTCACACAACCTCGGCGTTGTCGGGCGCGTTTGTGCGCGGGTGGCCGTGCTTTACGCTGGCGAGTTGGTCGAAGATGCGCCCGCCGCTGCGCTTTTTCAGCAGCCTCTGCACCCCTACACCCAGGGCCTGCTCGACAGTGTGCCGCGCATCGGCACTAGCAGTCGGACGGCACGCCTGCGCCCCATTCCCGGCACTATCCCCGCGCTCGATGCGCTGCCGCCCGGTTGTGTTTTTGCCCCACGCTGCCCGATCGCGCTCGATTTATGCCACGCCCAGCGACCGCCGCTTGACATCGTCGACGACACGCGCAGTGTGCGCTGCCATCGCTGGCGCGAGATCGCCGTCGGTACGATCGATCCGTCGCAGCACAGCGAAGAGTTGCCGATCAACGCAGTAATTGACGACACCACCGTGGTGCTCGAGCTCGACCAGTTGGAAAAACATTTTGATCTCGAACGCGGCATTAGTGAGCGGCTGCGCGGTGAGCCTACACGCAGTGTGCGCGCGGTAGACGGTGTCGACCTGACGGTGCGCCGCGCCCGGACACTCGGGCTCGTCGGTGAGAGCGGCAGCGGCAAGACAACTATCGCGCGCTGTGTGGTCGGCTTGATCGAGCGCAGCGGCGGTGAGGTCAACTTGCTCGATGTGCCGCTCGCCCCGCGCCTGAGTGCGCGCGCACCAGAGCTGCTCAGCCGCGTGCAGATGGTGTTTCAGAACCCTGAAGAAGCACTGAACCCGTATATGACGGTCGGCGAGGCGCTGCGACGTCCGCTGGTGCGCCTTGGCGGCTCTACACGCGAGCGCGCCGATAGCGAGGTCGCACGACTGCTCAGGGCCGTCAAGCTGAACCCGGCCTATAGCGAGCGCTTGCCCAGCCAGCTTAGCGGTGGCGAAAAGCAGCGCGTTGCCATTGCGCGCGCCTTTGCCTCCGACCCAGAGCTGATCCTCTTCGACGAATCGGTCTCGGCGCTCGATGTATCGGTGCAAGCCGCGATTCTGAACTTGCTTAGCGAGCTACAGCAGGAGAAGCAGAGTAGCTATCTGTTTATTACGCACGATTTGAGTGTGGTAAGCTACCTCGCCGACGATATAGCTGTTGTGTACCTGGGGCATTTGATGGAATTCGGGCCGAAAGCGGCGGTATTTGCACCGCCGTACCACCCATATACCGAAGCGCTGCTCTCGGCGGCACCGCTGCTCGACGTCGGCGGCGATCGCGAGCTGATCCGGCTCGAAGGTGATATCCCCAGCCCCGTCGATATGCCGCAGGGCTGTCGCTTCCATACGCGCTGCCCGCGGTTTCTCGGCGAGATCTGCGTGAGTACCGAGCCACCCTGGCAGGAAGTCGGCCCCGAGCACCGCATCTACTGTCATATCCCGGCTGATGAATTAGTGCGTCTGCAGCGCCCGCTGTTCGAGAGCATCAGCAACGAATAGCTTATGCAAAGGTGTGAGATGATCCGCGAACTGAGGGCTTTCTTATGACCCGCTACGTATTACGCCGCCTCGGCCTGCTGATGCTGACGGTGCTGCTGACCTCGGTGTTGATCTTTGTGATCACGCGGCTGCTGCCGGGCGATGTAGCGCGGGTGATTCTAGGGCGTGAGGCGAGCGAAGTGGCACTAGCGCAGCTGCGTCAGGAGCTTGGCCTCGACCGACCGGCGATTGTGCAGTATTTCGCCTGGCTGGGCAGCTTTCTCACCGGCGACTGGGGGACATCGTACAGCACGAGATTGCCGATTCGCGAGATCGTTCTGGAGCGGCTGGGGAATTCATTAACATTAGCTGCACTCACCGCGCTGATAGCTATCCCAATCTCGATCTTGCTCGGCGTGATCGCGGGCTTGAACGAGAACAAACCGCTCGATAGCGCGATCAGCGTGAGCTCGCTGGCCGTAGTGGGATTGCCGGAGTTCGTCACCGGCCTGATCTTGATTCAGCTTTTCGCGTTTCAGTGGCGTATCCTACCGGCCAACTCCTCGATCGAGGCGGACGCAAGCTTCTTCGAGAATCTGCCGCAACTGATTCTGCCGGCGATTACGGCGACACTGGTGTTGCTCGCCTATATCGTACGGCTAACGCGCGCCGGGGTGATCGAAGAACTGAAGCAGGGTTATGTGCGAACCGCAACGTTAAAAGGCCTGCCACGCCGCACCGTGATCTTTAAACATGTGCTGCGTAACGCGCTGCTGCCAACAATCACCGTGATCGCGATCAGCGTTGGCTGGCTGATCAGCGGCCTGATTGTCGTCGAGAACGTTTTTAACTACCCCGGTCTTGGACGGCTGCTCACCTTCGCTATCGACCGCCGTGATCTGCCGCTGTTGCAGGCGATCACGATGATCACCGTCACCGTCTTCGCCGTCTCAAATCTTATCGCCGATCTGCTCTACGCCTACCTCAACCCGCGCATTCGGCTCAATTAATAAAGGATGGTCAACGCTGGCAGGGTAGTCGCCAGCGTTGACCATCCTTTGTTCTACTCTACCTACTTGCCCGTGGCGGCGCTGTAAAGCTCGCTAACTTTACCCCAGTTTACAACGCTCCACCAGGCATCGACATAGCCAGCGCGTTTGTACTGATACTTGAGGTAGTAGGCGTGCTCCCAGACATCACAGCCAAGGATGGGCGTTTTGCCCTCGCTGAGCGGTGTATCCTGGTTTGGCGTAGCCATAATTTCGAGGCCGCCCGCGCTATTAACAACCAACCAGGCCCAGCCACTACCAAAGCGCCCGAGGCCAGCCGCCTTAAACTTTTCTTTGAAGTCAGCAAAGCTGCCGAACGTGCCATTGATCGCATCGGCCACAGCCCCCGTCGGCTCACCACCCGCGTTTCGGCCCCATAATCTCCCAGAATAGTGTGTGGTTAGCGTGGCCGCCGCCGTTGTTGCGTACTGCCGTCTGCACTGATTCTGGCAAGCTCGACAGGTCGCGCAGCAAATCTTCGATACTCTTGCTAGCCAGATCGGGATGGCTCTCCAGCGCTTTATTCAAGTTTGTCACATATGTGGCGTGGTGATTGTCGTGGTGAAAATGCATTGTCGCTTCGTCGATATGCGGCTCGAGCGCAGTGTACTCGTATGGCAGGGCTGGTACTTCGAACGGCATGGTCTGATACCTCCATAGAAAGGCTTAAGAACCGACGCGGATCAATGTAGGTTATAGGTTACAAACCATCACGAGGACAGCATAGTAAGTTCTGTTCCGCGTTTTGGCCCACACTTTCACCTATCACCTGTGACCTTGTAGCTATAATGATTGGCCAGGGATACGATAGCTGCAGCAGAGGCCGCCTTTGGCATGGTACTATCGCGAACGAGCGGCACACCGAGCAGATCCTGGTAGAGCGCGATCTCCTGCTCGCAGAGCTGTGGGTGCTGGCGCGCAACACAGTCGACCGGACAGTTATGTTCGGTGAGGAGAAATGAGCCATCTTCGAGCTGTTCGTATTCACACATGTAACCTTGCTCGACCAGAATATCGGTGAGCGCGGCGATCTGCTGGGCGCGCGACTTGCCGGTGAGCCGTGCAGCGTAGCGTACCGCCAGCCGCTCACGCCGCCGTCGAAACGCCTCTGTCACCGCTGCCTCGCCGCCAAGTTCGGCAAGATGCTCGATCATTTCGAGCGCGATACTATCGTAGCTTTTGGGAAAATAGCTCTCGGCCTGGGCGGTTAGCGCGTAGAGATGGCTCGGACGCCCTACATTACGCCGCAGGCCAACGATCGCCACAAGACCGTCGCGCTCCAAGAGCGCGAGGTGCTGGCGCACCCCAACTGCACCGATCTCCAGCGACTCGCTCAGCTCAAGCGCCGTCATCTGGCCACTACGGCGTAGTAATTGCAGAATGTGTTGCCGGGTTGAACCCTGCTCTTTTCGCTCGTAGGTCATAATGTTCAAATGACAGTTACTGAGCTTTGAATTTTGCCCAAACTCAGCAACACCCTTTAGATAGATGATCTATTTTTAATTGTTACAAATTGAGTATAACACGCGTATTTCCGCAGAGTCAAGCAAAAAGCCGCTTTTTAATGCGTCTTGCCGCTACTGCGACAGGCCGCTATAATGGCAGGGACATTGGCTATTGCCAGTATGGCAGCATTGTTGCGCTGGTACTAGCCAACCAGCATACAATTTTGGCATCGAGAAATACGAGTGGAAATACAGCAGCAGGGTGGTCACCCGACCGAACCGATCGTCGCCCATACAACCGTCTCTGAGTGGCAGGCCGATCCGGACGCACCGAGTGTCACACAGGCGCGAACACGCCCGCACATCGAATGGCTACCGCTGCTGAGTCTGCTCGCCATTCTCTTGCTCGGCGGCTATTTTCGCGCTTTGAGCATCACCGACTGGGATGCAGGCACCGGCCAGCACCCCGACGAGCGCTTCTTCACCAATGTTGCCGCGACAGTGCGCCTGCCCAGCGGCCCCGGCGAGTTTTTCGATTCGGCACGCGCTCCGCTCAACCCGCGCAGCTACGACCAGTTCCCGCTCTATGTCTACGGGCCGTTCCCGATCTACTTTACGCGTATGGTCGCGGTGACGCTCACACCCAGCAGTGTGTTGCCCGAGACAGTGCCGACGATTCTCTATGCGCCTACCGGCCAGACGAATTATGGCCCGCAGATCGCCAATCCCGAGCGTAGCTTCCCCAAACTGCTGCCGCTACAATTAATTTTTAATAGCGATGGCGTCAATCTAACGACCTATGAACAGATTGTTAAGGTTGGGCGCTCCGTCGCTCTACTGTTCGATCTCGGCTCTATCTTGCTGGTATACCTGATCGGCACGCGTCTGTTTGAAACGTCGTGTTGGCCTGCTGGCCGCGTTGCTTGCGGCGCTGACCGTGATGCAGATCCAGCAGTCGCACTTTTTGTCGACCCGATTTTCTCGACCTTTTTCTGCCTGCTCACCCTCTACTGGGCGGTGCGCGCCGCCCAGGGTGGCGGGATATTGGTCTACAGCATGCTCGGCCTCAGCATTGGTGTGGCCATGGCCAACCGCATTACGATGGCCACGCTGGGTGGCATCGCGATTGTCGCGACCCTGATCGCGGCCTGGAACACGGCTAGAAACTGGCGCTACCTCGACGAAGACGACGATACCGAGCCAGCAATATTCTCCTTCGATGTCTGGGGCTTTGTCGATACATTGCTGAGCCGCGGCATGCCGCTTCTGGTATTGGCTGGCGCACTGACGGTCTTCAGCTACCGTACCTTGCAGCCGGACGCCTTCATCGGCTCGCAGCCAGACTCACCGCCTGTGTCGGGAGAAACGATCGGGCCGGACTTTTTGCAGGGTCTGGGATTCTTCGATATGCGGCCCGATCCACGCTTTCTTGAGAACCTCAGCACGGTGCGCGCGCTTGTCACTGGCGAGTACGATTTCCCGCCATCGCAGCAGTGGGTCGCACGGCCAGCCTATCTCTTCCCCTGGCAAAACATGGTGCTCTGGGGCATGGGGCCGGCGCTCGGCCTTGCAGCCTGGATCGGCTGGCTGCTCTTCGGCGACGTGCCGCAGCAGGCCGTGCTGATCGGCGCGGCGATCGTCATCGGCGCCGGCATCTATGTGATCTGGCGCGAGAAGCAGCGCGGCACGCTGACCTCCGCCAACCGCGAGGCCGGTCCCTCCATGTCCAAGTGATGGCGCGCCTCTCCTTCGCCGGTTGGCCGCCAGCCGCTGTCCGCGCGCTGGCAGCGCTGTCCGTCACGCAGATCATCGCCTGGGGCACGCTGTTCTATGGCATCACGCTGATCGGCCCGCGCATCGTGGCCGAGACGGGCTGGAGCAAGACGCTGGTCTATGGCGCGTTCTCGCTCGCCATGCTGGCCTCGGGGTTGATCGCGCGCGCATCGGGGCGCGGATCGACGCTTTCGGCGGGCGCGGC
>JAAUTF010000006.1 GCA_012031775.1 Candidatus Altimarinota bacterium
CGCTTGGCGTGTGCGCGTGCGCCAGTACGACGCTGGTAGCACGCTCGCCAACACCAGCGGTGATGGCGCAGTGCAGATCGAGATCGCCCCCGGCGATGTGCGCCAGGTCTGGGTGCAGTTCAACAACCTCCAGGTCGATGCCGCTGGCCGCGTGCTCGCCATCAACGTTGGCGGCTCCGCCACCGTCGAGCTTGGCCCCACGTTCACGCCGCTGTATCCCGACCGTATGACCACGACCTATAGCGATTTTAAGCTCGACCAGAACGGGGCGACCGCCGATCTGCTGGTGCTCGACACCGGCGACGGCCTGATACCCTGGCACATCGCGCCGAGCGGGCCGGGTGCCGCGATCGATGTGCCGATCGCCGACCAGCCGATCGCAAATAGCGCGCTAGAATGGCAGCGCACGGCGACTATTCACCTCGGCCAGAATTGCGAGCAGGATCCGGCGACGCTGATTGCTGCCTTTAATGTCAGCGACTGGCCGCTCTACATCGTGCCAACGTCCGCCTACACCGTCACCCAGAGCGGCCTGGAATTCGGCGCGAGCTGCACGCTCTATCACGACCGCTTTAGCGCGCTCTCGACGATCAATACGCCGATCGAAGATTTCCTCGACTTCCGCAACGACGGCTTTTTGCGCCCCAGCTACAGCAGCAGCAGCGCCAGCTACGCCGTCACCACCGGCCTCAGCGGCAGCTGGAGCAACACAGGCGAGGCGACCTATACAACAGTCTGGCCCTTCGACTTCGACATTACCGCCAACGAGCGCAGCTTCACCTTTAACAACGGCGAACTGACGCTGGGCGCGCTCGGCGATGGCGAAATTTCCTTCACCTACGCCACCGGCGTCGATCCAAGCCAGAATGCGCAGTTCAGCGGCAGCTTCAACAACCTGCTGATCGGCGCGGGCGGTGCCGTGGCCGGCGTGATCAGCACCGACAACCCAGTGAGCTGGACGGCCTTCACCATCGCCAAACCCGAGTATGCGCTCTACGTGCCGGCAGCGCTGACCAAGAGCCTGCCCGCACTCACCTGGACGGTGCATGCGGGCGACCCGGCCAGCGGCGTGGTGGGCGATGGCAGCGCGAGCGCCGGTTTGAACGCCTACGACCGCGACCTGACCTGGAACATTTGCCCGAATGTGCTCGCCAACCCGGCCACATTCGCCGAGAACGAGAACAGCCGCGTCGACCTCTTCCTGCGGCGCAGCGGCATCACCGGTGCCGTCGACATGCTGCCCGAGCCATTGCTGAACACGACGATCTCTGGCTATCAGACCGAGCTTAATCGCTTCGCCTACAGTTGGCTGAGCAACATGGAAGTGGTCAGCGGCATCGGCGGACGCTTCCTGCTGCCCTACCCCGCCGACATCGACCTGGAGTTCGATAGCCTCAACCTCGACACCGAGGGCTGTGTCGCCCAGGGCAGTGTTCTGCCGGAAGAAAAAACGCTGGCCTACTGGCACCTCGGCCTCATTCCGCGTTTCGTCGATTTTCGCGCACCGGATCAGTTTGGCCAGCCGTCGCCGACCATTCAACCCGACGACCTCTGGATCATCGGCGAGTACAGCATCCCCGAACTGGTGCAGCTCGAAGGCGAAGCGGGCGACCGCATTCAGATGGAGGCCAGCTTCGCGCCCGATGGCACCTTCACCGACAGCGAGATCTACGCCGAAGAGATGGTCTACGCCGTCGATGGCTTCTACAGTGTGGTGAAAGACCTACGCCTGAGCGAGTATGCCAGCCGCGAAACGCCGGATTGGGACGCCAGCGTGACCACTGAGACGCCGCCGAGCACGATCGATGGCTTTGTCGAACTGACGGCAGGCGTGTATCTGCCTTACTTCGGCGAGGCGACCGACCCGAACAGCGCCAGGATCTACCTGCTCGGCGACCGCCCTTATGTTGGCTTCGACCAGCGACCTGCGGTAGAGCGCACGCTGAGCGAGCAACTCGACCTGATTCTCGGCTACGATCTCGCCTACGCGCAGAGCGATGACGGCACGCTGAGCCGTTGGGTCGGTACCGCCACCGAGAAACAGCGTTCGCTGGAGGTGGCAGGCGAGCCGATTATGCAGCTGCCCTATACACTGGTGGCCACACCGGCGGAGCTGCGTATGTTCTTCGGCTTCCCCGCACCTGCCGCCGCCCTGCTGGCCGCCGATGAGGCCTACACCAGCTGGGATGGCCGCAGCACAAGCGACAGCGAACGCCTCGCCGAGCTGCGCCCGACCTTGTTGATGGGCGATGACATCTTCGACCCCGATCTGGATTTCGCCGGGGAGCTGCTCGAGCGTAACTACGACGACTACGACACCCTGATGACTGAACTGAACCGCGTCATCGGCGACGACGGCGAGCCGACCGGCTGGCTGACCGAAACGAATGTGAGCAGCCTGCGCGTGCAGGTGCCGCTGCTGCCCGGCATTATGGACGACAGCCCGCTGCAGATCGAATGGCCGCGTGGCGAAGCGATCATCACGCCGATCACCGACGACGAGGGCCGCGTGATCGACGGCCTGCTCGACGAACTCACCATCACCGCCTACATCGAACTCTATCAGGACACCTTCGGCGGCGACAAAGAAGAGCAGGCCGCACTCCTGAAAGCGACCATGCTCATGCAGCTCGACCCGCAGGGCTCGATCTACATGGCCGCCGACGGCATCGAATCAACTCTTATCGATGGCAAATGAGCATCGACGCCGATATGCGCATTCTTTTCAGCACAACGCTCGGCTACGGCGTGGAAGGCGGTATTACAATCTACGACTACGCCGTGCCGGCGGGTACGATCGAGAAAGTCGGCGCAGTGGCGGGCTTCACCATCATCACCGGCAGCAACCCCGAAATCGGTTTGCTCTACATCGGGGCCTTCCTCGACGCCGACATCAGACTACCCGCGCTCGGCAAAGTGAACTTCGGCGGCTCCATGCTCTTTGGCCGCATCGACTCCGGCAGCCCGGTGTTGCAAGACGAATACGGCGATCTCTTCGACGACATGAGCGCGCCATCGGGCGAGATCATCCAGGGCGGCTACTTCCTGGCCTACGCCAACAACATCCCGATCTTCAGCCTTGGTGCGGGCTGTGTGGGCATCGAGATCAGCGGCGGCGGCGAGATGGCCTTCTGGGCGTTCAACAAAGCGGGCACCACCGACAACGCCTGGGGCACGCGGCTCGGCGTGAACGCCATCGGCGAGGCCTTCTGCATCGCTTCGGTCAAGGCCGACATCACCTTGCAGCTCGACAACGACTTCGGCGAAGACAACCTCGATCTCACCGGCACGGCCTGGGCTGGCGCGGGCTGCGGTGCCTGCGAGCCGGAAGATTGGGATACCAAGAGCGATGTCACCAGCGACAAATGGTGCATCTCCTGCATCGTCGATCTCTACTTTAAGATCCCGCTGCAGGGATCGAGCTCGAAGTCCGAGTTCGACTTTAGTGCGTCGTGTCCGTTCTGAAAAATGGTGCTGCTGGGATGGCGTCGCTATCCCAGCAGCACCATCTTCGTAGCATCACGCAACACCAACGCGCTGCTTGAGCAGGCCTTTCACCAGCGCGAGCACGCCAAACGAGATCGCCAGCAAAATCACCGCCAAAGTCAGCGCGACATCAAGATCGCGCTCGAAACCAAGATAAATGGCCAGCGGCATGGTCTGCGTGCGGCCCGGCAGATTGCCCGCAAAAATGATCGTCGCGCCGAACTCACCCAGTGCGCGCGCCCACGTCATCACCGCGCCGCTAAACAGCGCCTGCCAGGCCAGCGGCACCGTGATCAGGCGGAAGACCTGAGGGCGACCCGCACCATCAAGGGCAGCGGCGTGCTCCAACTCGCGATCGACGGCAGCAAAACCAGCGGCGGCGGCTTTCACAAAATAGGGCGCGGCGACAAAACACTGTGCCAGCACCACGGCGAGCTGCGTGAACGAGATCGTAATGCCAAGATCAGCGAGCGGCGCGCCGACCAACCCGCGACGGCCAAAGGCCATCAGCAGTGCAATGCCCGCCACCGAAGGCGGCAGCACCATCGGCAGATCGATCAGCGTATCGACAACGATACGGCCGCGAAACTGTACCCGCGCTAGCACAAAGGCCAGTGGCAGGCCAAAGGCAACCGCGAGCGCTGTGGCGAGCAGGCTCGTCGTTATGCTTAACGCAAGTGCCTGCACAACCACCAGCGAGCGCGCGTTCGCGGCAAAACCCGCCCACTCTAAGCGCAGCAACAGTGCTAGCAGCGGCAGCACCAGAAACAGCAACAGCGGCGCAGCAGCGAGCCACAGCCAGCGCCTGCGCCCCGGGCCTGTTCTCCGTCGCACCAACTTCGATCCGTGCTGCGAGAGCGAAGACTCCATACAAGCTTCTTCCATCAAACATAGCGCGTACTCGCATCCTGTAAGCCGTCACGGCTCAAGCGCGCATTAGCCACGAAGCACACGAAGCCGGGTATTTTGAGCTCACCCCGCCTCCTGCCCCCTGCCCCTGCCTCCCCTCTCACGTGGAGGGTTTTTGGTCAAAACGGCAGAGGTGTCCGCACGCCCAACCCCGCTCGCAAGGTGGAGACGGGGCGTTGCACCACATCAGGACGCCATCCGCACAAAACCTCCACCTGAGAACCCTGCCTCCCGCGCTTCACGCACGTCGATAAACCCATACTTCACAAGAATCGCCTGGCCCGCGGGTGCCAGCACAAAGTCGATGAAGGCCTGCGCCAGCTCAGGGTTTGCGCTATCGGCAATAGGTGCTATCGGGTAGCTCGCGACGGTGTTCAGCTCATCCGGGATGTCGATCCGCGCGATACGCTCCGCTTCTAGCGCGGCATCGGTGGTGTAAACGATACCGGCATCGCCTTCGCCGAGCGCCACCTTCGTCAGCACCGCGCGTACATTGTCTTCGTAACTCACCACATTGCGCAGCACGCTCGCGCTGTAAGTCGTGCCGAACGATGGCCGCACGCTCGCTTTAGCCAGAAAGTCAAGGCTGTACTGGCCCACCGGTACAGCCCTGTCGGCGAGGAGCAAGCGCACACCCGGCCTGGCCAGATCGTGCAGCGTGCTTATCTTGGCCGGGTTATCGTGCGGCACGACTACCACGAGTCGGTTGTAGGCAAAAGCGTGCTCGGTGCCGCTGATCACGCGCCCGCCTTCAAGTACAACACGCATCTGGCTGCTATTTGCCGAAGCGAAAACATCAGCCGGCGCACCTTCGTTCAGCTGCGCTGCAAGCTGCTGCGAGCCGCCAAAATTGTAGTTGATTGTCACGCCATCGTTCGCCGCCGCAAATGCAACGGCGATCTCTTCAAAGGCATCGCTCAACGAGGCCGCCGCGAAGATCGTGAGCGACGCCCCAGGTGCCGCTGGCCCCACCGTACACGCATTGAGCGCGACCACCAAGATCGCGGCCAGCAAGCCCACTTGTGTGCGCCTCACCGCGTTCTCCTACCGCTATACTGATTTGTTCAGTATACACGATGATGTGTTCTAACAATGCTCTAGCGTTGTGTTAATGCGCCACACCATACAGCTAGCGTATGCTACAAGCGATGAGTTTACACGAGATGTGGCGTCGCGGATGGCGCAGCCGCCCGCAACTCCACACGCTTTTTCATACATCGAGAAGGATAAGCATTATGACGACCAACGCTGTCTACATCGCGCGCGCGGCGCGCCCTGGCGCTTGTACGCGGCCGTGCTGCTTGCTGCAAGCACACTTGTGTTCTGGCTGATCGCACCACCGTTCGCGCTTCTTCTCGGCAGCCTGGCCACTGTGCTGCTCATCTTCAGCATCGCTGCGCCGCGCCCGCAGCGCCCGCGCCGGGCTTCGGCACCGACTCGTATCCCGCCGCTAAGGATTGAGATCGATGGCCAGCCGCGCACGACGCGCCTTGCCCTGCCCACCGATGACCCGGAGTACCAATTCGTGCTCACCGCAGATGGTTACCGCCTCGTGAGCGGCCAGGGCCATTCGGTTGTCCATTTCAATTGAGAGCGCTCAGGCATGCATATGGTTCTAATAAGTTAAGGAGTGCCATGAGCCCGATGGTGAAGCTGCCGCTTAGCCTTGAGTACGCCCTGCTCGGTTTTGTGCGCGAGCGACCTTCCTACGCCTACGAGATCCATCAGCAACTGGAGCGCACGCCGGTGTTACATCTGATCTGGCGCATGAAACAGCGCCAGACCTACGCTTTGCTGGAGCGCCTTGAGGTCGAGGGCTGCCTGGCTAGCGCAACAGTGGCCCAGGGGCGACGCCCGCCACGGCGCATGTTGCGGCTCACCGAGCAGGGCATGGTAGCTTTTCAAGATTGGCTGGCGCTGCCGGTGGAGCATGGCCGCGATTTTCGCCAGGAGTTTATGGCCAAGTTGTTTTTCGCCCAGCGCGAAGGGCAAGTCACCCTAACCGTGCTGATCGCACGCCAACGCACCGCTTGCGCAGCGTGGCTGGCGGAGTTTCAAACCCAGCTCAGCGCGCTCCCCTCGAAGGAGCCGCTCGACAAACTTGTCATCCAGTTCCGCATCGGCCAGCTCGACGCTATCCTAACCTGGCTCGACCAGTGCGAAGCAGTGCTTCACTCTGAGTAGGCTCAAGACTTCTGGCTGCAGTCCCGCAGTCATCCCGTCACCTTCTCGCGCCATTTTTGCCACGAAGGGCACAAAGCGCAGGAAGCCGGAGCATACTGCCGCCTTTTGCCTGCGAGCATCCGGTCTTGCGTATCCCTGCCTCCTGCCTCCTACAACTGCCCCGCATCGCCCCAGTGTTCAAGCAACGACACATACGCCGGATCGTCATAGCGATCGAGCTGGAAGGCAGCAGCATAGCTCGGCAGCGGTGCAGCGGTAATATAATCAGCCAGCAGCTCGGCGGCAGCGCAGGCCGCCATCAGGCCGAAGCCAGAGAGCGCGCCGATGATATAGGCCCCGCGCACCGGCAGCGGCCCGATCAATGGGCGGTTTTCGCGCGTGCGCGTGTAATAGCCGCCGTCGATGTAGGCGCGCGGGATGTTTGTGTTGTACGCCGCTAGCCCCGGGATCATGCGCGCCATGCCGCGCAGCGCGATCTCGGTGAGCTGCTCATCGACTTCGATCGGAAAGCGCGGCTCAAGCGCTGGCGTGTGATAGTCCCACAGCAAGAGCATTGTGCTCGCACCACCACCGCCTTCAGGCCGTCCGTGAACACCGGCGGGTAGCGCGTCGAGCAAGAAGGATAACGACGGCTCCTCCGCCAGATCAGCGCGCTCTTCCGCGCTCCAAGGCAGCGTAAGCGGTCGTTCCAGATCAGCAGCGGTGCCTCGCGCGGCACCACGCCTAGCCGCTCTTCAAACGCCGCTTTGAGATGCAGCTCGTTGTACAGCGGCAGTTCCACACCCAGCATACGCCCGATCTCCGCTTGCAAGGGGCCAGCCGCACTCACCAGCGTCGGCGTCGTTATGTGTAGTGTTGTACCCGCAGCCTGCGCCACCTCGACCGCGACCACATGATTGTGTTCTGTTTTTATGTCAACTATCTTACCACGCAGCAATTGAACACCCGCCGCACGCACGCGTTCCAACAACAGCATGCCAAACTGGCGTGCGCTGAACCAGCCAGCACGTCGCACGTGTAGCGCTGCTACAGTATGCTCGCTCAGGTAGGGGAAATGGGCGCGAATCAGCGCTGGATCAAGCAAGAGATCGGCACCGTCGGGCTGGTCGGCAAAACCATAAGCGGGCGCAGGCCGATATGCCTCAGCGCTACCGGGCGTATGGATGCGCAGCGGGCCAGCGCCGTACCCGGCGATCCGTGCAGCGGCCGCCTGAAACGCGGGCAGCTGCGCCGCATCGCCGCTAGCATAAAGATAGCCGCGCCGGTTCAACCCGATCGTGTTATCCGTTTCGTGCGCAAACTGCTCCAGCCGATCGATGCTGCGGTTCATCAGCTGCACCATCGCGGCATCGGGGCCAGGCCACCAGTTGCGGTAGGCCTCCGTCGACTTATCGCTCGTCAGCGCAAGCGCATCGCCCGCCTCCCACCAGCACCCACCCCGCACCGGCACACCGCGCACCACCGCCAACTCATATGCCGCCGCAATCCCCGCGATCCCCGCACCACAGATCACAATTACTGCATGGGTATCCATAGCCCTCTGTTATTCATTATAGGGATGCGGCAATTGTTGATTATCCCACGCGCTCGTGAAACACGATCTGTCACCACATCCGTGTAGGTGCCTCACGCTTCATGCTGGGAGGATATGCACGATCCGCTTCCCTAATACGACGTACGCACTGCGACAATCTGCAATCTGCAATCTGCAATGCGCAGGCTCCCGCTTTTCGTTACGCACGGATAATCTTCACATCGAGCGCCGCATACGGTGTCAGCAGTTCGTCCGCCGTCGTTCGATCGACGATCAGCGCGCTCACCTCGTTCAAACCGACGACACGGTATTGCGAGGCCGCGCCCAGTTTTTCCTGCGACGCCATCACAAACGTGTCAGAGGCGCGTTTGCATAGCGCTTGCTTCACATAGGCCTCTTCGAGATCGCCGGTGGTCAGCCCTTCCTCTGGATGAATACCGGTCACACCCATGAAGTAGCTGTCGGCGCGAATATGGCTGATCGCCTCCAACGCCACCGCGCCCACCGAGACGATGGAGTGTTTAAACAGCCGCCCCCCGATAAGGATCACCTCGACCAACGGGTGCTCAACCAATTCAACTGCGATGCGCGCACTGTGTGTCACCACCGTCGCCCGCAGCTCGCGCGGCAGCTGACGCACCAGCTGCACCGCTGTCGTGCCGCCATCAACAAATACCACCTGGCCCGCTTTGATCAGCTGCGCGCCCGCCCTCCCGATAGCTTGTTTGGCGTCGATCGACAGCTCTTCGCGCCCGGCAAAGTCGGCCACTGCGGGCGAAGCAGGCAGTGCGCCGCCGTGAACACGCAGCAGCAAGCCCTCGTGCGCCAGTTCACGCAGATCGCGCCGGATCGTGTCCTCCGAAAGGCCGAGTTCCTGGCTGAGGTGCTTAGCTACCACCTGGCCGTCGCGCCGTAACACCTGCAAATAAATTGTTTGCGCTGGCTCGTTAACATATACCGACCTAAATACTACGCGAAACCACTTGACGTTGCACGAAATATCGTGATATAATCGCATTCGTGCGGGATCGTGATATTACATGGAATTTCTTGCAGCCATTGTACTATACTATCGCCAGGTGTAAAAGAACTCGTGTAGCGAGACGGTGTGCTAGCACACCGTCTCGCTACACGAGTTCTTTTCAAACCATTGGCCACGAAGGCAAATTATGCAGACCACACAGCGCATGCTGATCTTGATCGCCGGCCCGTATCGAAGCGGTACCAACGACGACCCGCAGAAAATGGCGGAGAATTTACAGCGCCTCGAACAGGCTTCCTGGCCGATCTTCCAGGCCGGCCACGTGCCCATGATCGGCGAATGGGTTGCGCTGCCAATTTGGCGTGTTGCCGGCGGTAACAGCGTCGGCGACACGCTCTACGACGCGATCTTGCACCCCACCGCCGGCCGCCTGATCGAGCACTGCGACGCCATTCTCCGCCTGCCAGGTACCTCTAAGGGTGCCGACAACGACGTACACCTGGCCCACGAGCGCGGCATTCCCGTCTACTACAGCATCGACGAAATCCCGCGCTACGCGGATACACCTGCACCTCTTCACCCTTAGAAGAGCGCGCGTTTTGCCCCTCACCCAGCCCCGTCTCCCGCGCTGGGGAGAGGGGTTGGGGTGAGGGCAAACGCGCCATTTTGGCACAAACCCGTTCCATGAAAAAGGGACGGCAGGATGCAGCGCAGAACTCACCCCTGCTGACTGCTGACTGCTGACTGCTGAGTCCTCGCACACAGCCCTTCTTCCACAAAAATCTTTTCGATCAGCTCAATTGTATGGTCGACATGGCGTTGGCCATTCGGCAGCACAGCGCGGCGCGCCAGGTATTCGTGCTCGCCCATGTGTGTCATCGGCCCCGTGTCGATAAGGGTGATGCGCCCATCGTGCTGCGCACGGTTCCAGTTCGAATGGCCGACCCAGGGCCAGCGACCCGGGAAGAGCAGCGCGCCGAGCAATGGCACACGGTCGCGCGAGCCTTGCAGATGGTAGAGATGCTCGATTGTGTCGATGCCCGGGTCGTCGCTCAGCACCCCGGCCAACGAGATCACCGTTACCGGCGCACCAAGCAATGCACGCACGGTTGGGGCCGCGCCCAAGGCCACCTGGCCGCCCCCGCTCACACCGAGCAGCACCACCGGGGTGTAACTATCGGGCCGGTAGCCATGGCGCACCAGGCTCTGCGCGATCTCACGCCCGACGCCGTAGTTGTAGATCGGGCCGTACCGCCGGTCTGAAGAGACCGCCACTTGCATCATGTTACGTGTCATCACTAGGTTGTAGAGCAGTGCCCCGCCTGGCTTGCGCACCCGGCTGTGCAGCCACGACCAGAGCCCGGCCAACTGACGCTGGCCGTCGAGCGGGTTGTTGCTCACCGAAAAGGGGAAGACATCGTGAACTAGGACAACATCCGGCAGCTGCGCGCTCAAGCCGTCGAAGAAGCTTAGCTCGCGTCGGCTATAACCTTCCTCATTCGGCGCAAATCCGCCGATACCAGTGAGATAAACCAGGTAGGAGCGTGTCGTAGAGGGCTGCACTACCCTCGGCAGCGCACCAACATCGTCGTCCAGGCCCCCCGACCATCCAGCCCACCAGCCCAAGGCCTCGAATGGCGAGCACCAGGCGATAATCAGAGCCGCCGTCAGCGCTACTCCGGCCAGCGTCACCAATTGCGGCAACAACCACCCCATTGCCCCTCGCCTCCTGCCCGCCCCGCGTTCTATTGTCTAATCAAGCGACTTTTTAACTCGCTACAATCAAAGCAACGCCTTTGCATTCTGCATTCTCATCTGGCCCGCAGCCGCTCGCGCTCGCGCGCCACCTCGCTGCTCAAGTCGAGCGTGTCGCTCAGCGTTGTCCCGAGCAAACGCCGCTCTACGGCATCGAGCACCTGTTCGATACGCCGCCCCGCATAACTGCTCGCCGCCTGCCAAACGATCCAACCGACAACAACGCATACCAATGCCTGCATAATAGGCAAGCCAGCGTTCGACACGATCGCGACGATCGTTGCCAGCAAGACCCAGATCCGCAGTAGATGTGCGAGCGGATTGCCGAGATACGGCAGGAAGACGAAGAGGCCGAACAGCAGCGGGGCGTAGCTCAACCCCACGCTGATCAACACTCCGCGCAGCGGGCCGTCATAGCCAAAGATCAGCCGCGCAATCCAGCCAGATCGACGCCGCCCCAGAACGCGGCGCTCAACATAAAAGACCAGTGCCGAAAGCACCAGCGCACGTAGAAAGCGCCGCCGACTCACGCGGTTGGCGAACAGTGTCACGCTCTGGCCCAGCGTCTGTGAGATACCGGCCAGCAGCAGAATACAGAGCGCCAACTCTAGCCCCCCGGCAGTGGCACGTACCGCCGGAAAGACCGTCGCATCAAGCAGCAAAACGCGCCCCACCGCCTGCCAGAGCGCGCCCCAGAACTCGGTAACTGTCGTGATGGTGCTCAAGTGTATGGTCGCTCACTCTTTTGCTTCTCACTCCTCCCGCATCGCCTGCTCGATTATAACATCGAGTGCGGTAGCAATGCCACGCTGCAATACCGTCGAGAGCAGCTCTGATGCATGGTAACTGCAAGCTCGGCGAGCAGAACGCGCGCCGCCTCACGGAAGGGGTCGTCGGTAGCGTTATGATTGAGCGGCAGGGCGATCAGTAAAGCTGCCTCCTCCCCCCGCCCGTGCGGGTACGCAGCTGCGCGATTTTAACTAGCATCATCATGATCTGCGGCAGCAACCAGTGGTCGCGCGCGATCGTCATTGCTTCTCGGTAATAACGCCCCGCCGCCGCCCAGTCGCCCTTGCTGCTGGCCACATCACCAAGATTACACAGTGGCAGCAGAATAGCCCAGGTATCGCCGATAGCGGCGAATAGGGTCATGCTTTCGAGATAGTGCCCGGTGGCCAGCGCGAAGTCGCTCTGCATCTCACGCACAATGCCCAGCAGGTTCAAGCTAAACGCCGTGCCTCGTAGATCGCCGATGGTGCGCCGCAACGCCAAACTCCGCTCGGCATATTCTGCCGCCGCAGCATACTGGTGCAGCCCTTCATAGGCGCTGCCGAGGTTGTGAAGCGCACTCGCCTCACCGCTGCGGTCGCCCAAGGCCTGGTAAAGTATCAGGCTGTCGTTGTGCAGCGCAATGGCCTGCTCCATCGCTCCCTTATGTTCCGCGACCCGCCCGCGCGTACTGAGCGCAAAAGCTACGCTGGCCTGATCGCCAAGTTCTTGCAGCACACTAAGAGCTGTATCGAGCAACGTTTCTGCTCGCTGATACTCACCCATCCTGTCGGCGAAGAAACCCTGGCGCAGCTGCAGTAGCGCTAGTAGTCGCCGATCGTCGCAGCCCTGCGCCACTAGGTCTTTATGCGCTTGCGTAAAACGCGCTTCTGCCTCCTGCAACAGGCCACGCGCATCGTAATAGGCGCTCAGTCCATGCAACAGACGCTCAAGGCCGCGCGCATCGCCCTGTAGCAGCAGCTGATCCCAGCCGGCACGTAAATTGTCGAGCTCTTCGCCGATCGCATCTAGCGCCTCGCGTCGCTTCGCACCGCGCAGCGCATATTCACACTCCACCAGCCAGTCGGCGTAATACGTCGCATGGCTCGCGCATACCAGCGCAAGCTCCTGCTGGTCAACCTGGAGTTGCTCGGCTGCATACTGGCGTACTAACTCGTGCAGCGCGAAACGCCCCGCACTGCTGCGCAGCAGCGACTTGTCGACGAGGCCCGATAACGTCGCCAGCAAGGCATAGGCCGACTCCGGCCCAGCTGTACCGAGCACCGCACGCGCCGCATCGTGATCGAAGCGCCCGCGGAACACGCTGACTCGCCGTAGCACCAGCTGCTCGTCGGCGTTGAGCAGCCGCCACGAGTGGTCGAACACAGCGCGCATCGAGCGATGACGGCTCGGCACATCGGCAAGTTGGCTTGTCAGAATGTCGGCATTGCGCCCCAGTTCGGCGACGATCTGCGCCGGGCTGAAGGTGCGTACCCAGGCCGCTGCTAGTTCGATCGCTAGTGGCATCCCCGCCACCAACTCACAGATCGTCGCTACATCGCCAACGACCGGCGCGAGCCGAAAGTCAGGGTGTATTGCTCTGGCGCGCTGCACAAACAGCTTGATCGCGCTATACTCTTCCAGCGATGTCGCCGCAGTCTTCATACCCGCCGGGCGCTCTAGACCATCGATATCGAGCAGGTGCTCTGCCGCCAGTCCCAGCCGCGCGCGCGATGTCGTCAGTACACGCACACGTGCCGTGCTGTCCAGCAGCTTGCTCACCAGATCCGCCCCCGCAAGCAGGTGCTCCCAATTGTCTAGCACTAACAGCAACTCCTGCTCGCGCAACGCCTCGATCAGCTGATCGAGCGGCGCAGCGCTGCCGCTGAAGCGTAATCCTAACGCATCGGCAATACGCGCTTGGGATGAGGGCCGGCGCTGTCACCGTGCCAGCGCTACAAAGACACTTCCCTGAGCCAGATGCGCCGCCGCCGCTGTCGCCGCCGCCGCCGCGAGCCGCGTCTTACCGCTTCCCCCTGGCCCCAGCAAGGTCAGCAGACGACAGTTCTGGTCGGCCAGCATACGGCTAATATGCTCCAACTCGCGCTGCCGCCCCAGAAACGATGTCGCAAACTGGGGCATACCGCGCAGATTGCTGGCCGTACTCCGGTCTCCGGTCTCCGGTCTCCTACCTTCTGCCGCCGACCTCCAGATCGCCTCGTTGATCGTCTGCAATTCGGTCGAGGGCACGACCCCTAACTCTTCTTGAAGCTGGCGACGATAGGCCGCGTAGTGTGCCAGCGCTGCCGCCCGTTGTCCAGCGCGGTCGAGCAGTGTCATCAGCCACCCATGGGCCGGCTCATGCCATGGGTCGAGCTGTACGATGCGCTGCGTATGCCCGATCGCCTCGACAAGATTGCCCTGCCGCTGATAACTATCGATCAGCAGCTCGTAGCCCGCAACTACCTCGTGGCGCAGGTGCTCCTGTTCGTCGCGCATCCAGGCATCGAACTCGGCCCCGTCGCGTAGGCTAAAGCCCTGCAGAAAATCACCCCGGTAGCTGCGCAGCGCCTGTGCCAGCATCTCGATCCGGTCGCCGCTCAACGCGAGGCCTGGCTGCTGCGCCTGTTGCAATGCCCGCCGCAGCAGCACGACGTCACAGTCTATGCTGTCGCCCGCCAGGCCCACTGAACGCCGATCGCTGATCAACAAAGAGCCTACCTGCTGGCGTAGGCTCGTCAGCACCACACTAAGATTGCCACGTGCGCGCTCCGATGCCAGATCGTCCCATAATAACGCCGCAAGCGCCTCGCGCGAATGGCGTTGCCCCGTTACCGCAAGGTATACCAAGAGCGCCTCTGCCTTCCGTGAGGCAAGGCCCGCAAGCGCCGTACCGCCATAGCTGATCTGGAATTGCCCCAGAGTCAGTAGTTGTAATTCTTTTGGTGCTGAAACCACAGCTGAAGCAGTCATTACTTTGTAGAGTTTGTGCGATTGAACCGTGATACGTGCTCCGTGACCCGAATCGGTTCACGATTGACACTTCATGTGACACGTTTTCACGCTTCATGCATCACATTTTTACGCTTCATGCGTCACTTCTTCAAAATACACCATATCTTAACACTTTAACCCTTCGAATTGAAGGATTTCTGAAGGATGCGCTCCTACAATCACACTTCTACCCTTCAAATAGTGACGCTTATGAACATACGTTAGTTTTGTTTGTTTGGTCGCTTGTTTCTTATATCTGGCTCAGGTCTTTTTATCCTCGTAACACTACGCCACTACAATCGTTCTACTCATCCTCGTAAGGAGTACGCACCCATGGCAACCCTACATCTTCGTCAGCGTCAATTCGTCCTCGCCTGTGTCTGTGTCCTGCTCCTCCTTAGTACCCTGCCTCTCTTTGTGAGTACGGCTAGTGCGCTCCAGGGCAATGCTGCCACCAACGCCTGGGAGGCTGCTCGTCAGCGTAGCTCGTACCGTTTCAGCGCCGATGTCACCCAGTTGACGGTGCCCCTGAGTACAATCGGCAATGCCGGGCGCAGCAGCCGTACCGACCGCATCTACCTCGATGGGCGCGCCGATCTGCGCGTCGATCGCCTCGATATGCGGCTCTGGTCGCACGGTGGCAGCACCGCGCAGACCGAGACCGGCCTGCAACTCCAGGTTGCCGATGGTGTCACACGCGCTCGTCAGGGCGCTGGCCCCTGGCAGGAGATCGGCGATGTTACCGGCTCGCTGGCTCCCCAGGGCGATATGCTCGCGTATCTTAGCGCCGTGCGCGACCTGCGCGAGCTCGGTCGCGAGGCGCGTGCAGGCATCACGTTTACGCGTTATGCCTTTACGCTCGATGGCCCGGCGCTCGCCAGCTATCTGCGTGATCGGCTTGAGGACGATCTACGCGCCAGTGGCGAACTGCCGCCTGGCATGCGCTTGCAGGCCGCCGACCACTTCGCGAAGGCCGAGGGCGAGGGCGAGATCTGGATCGATGCCCAGGGCCTGCCGCTGCGCCAGATCCTCGATCTACGCTTCCCCCCCCAGGGCGAAGAGCGTGTCGGCGCGCGTATTGTCGTCGACTTCTCCGACTACGGCCCCGCCAGCAGCTTTCCCATCGATCTGAGCGTGCTCGGCCAACTGTTCGCCACCGGCCTGATCGGCGCAGGCCTGCTCATCTTCCTGCCCCGCGCCTACCGCGCACGCCGCTTTGCTACCGCTCTCGCCCTCACCCTGATCCTCACGCTTGTGGCAGGCCCCTTGCTCAACAGCCTGCGCATCCGCAGCTTCCTCGATACCCAGGCTGCCCAGGCCGCCGAGCGCGAGTCGCAGCAGCAAGAGAGCGATATGCTCCAGACACTGCGCGCACTTAGCAGTGGAGCACCCTTCGATCCACATACCGACCCATTGGCAGCCCCCGCGGCCTGCCCCGCCCCACTGCCGCACGGCCAGCAGGTCGTGCTCCGGGCCGTCGACGACGGCACCGACAGCGACGGTGATGGCCTCAGCGACTTTGTCGAAGAGCGTATCGGCACCAGTTCCGATAGCGCCGACGAAGACGCCGACGGCATACCCGATGGCCGTGACAGCGATGGCGACCGTATCTCCGACAAGATCGAGATCGACGGCTTCACGCTCGGTGGGCAACTCTGGCGCGGCGACCCGCTTGCTCAGGATAGCAACGATGATGGCATCGCCGATACGATCGAGTGGCTGACCGACAACGACGCGAATAGCCTCCCCGACGATAGCGATGGCGACGGGACACCCGATGTCTTCGATACCGATAACGACAACGACGGCGTACCCGATAAGTTCGATATCTCGCCCCAGCAAGCGGCTCGCCCTGGCGATGCCGTCAGCCTTTTTGGCGAGACGACGCCGCTAGAATTGCAGCTTCGCGACCTCGCTGCCGATCGCCTGACCTTCGTCGATCTACAATTACGCCCTTCCACTGAAGATCGGCTCTGGTTCGCCCAGAGCGTGCTCGACTGGCCGAGCGACCTGACTGGCCAGATCCAGGACGGCGATGGCGGTACCTACGCAATGGTCGCCCAGAATGAAGGTCGTGTGCCCGAGGCCGCCGATTACAACGGCGATCTGCGCCTCATTCCTATGCTCGAAGTGCGCGTCGCCGCTAGTGCCGCGCTGCCAACACAAGCGCAGCTCACACCCTACAATATCGTCATCAACCCGATCGAAAACGGTGAGCGTGTGCTCTATGTGCCGCTCAATATCGTCAGCGACCAGGATACAGGCGCGCGTGTTGCCTTTAACGGCCGTCTGCCCGTCGTCGCCGATAATAACAACCCCGCGCGTATTCGCCTCGTCTGGGCCGTGCAAATGCTTGCCGACATCTGTAAGCAGAGCGCAAATGGCCAATGTACCGAGTACGAAGCGCGTAATCAGGCCCAGGTTATCCAGACCTACTACGACGACTGGTTCCTCACCGGTGTGTCGCTGCGCGAAGACCATGGCACCGACATCGCCGCGATCTACGAAGATCCCGAAGCCCCCGCCGAGACCGATCTCCAGAACGAAGATACGCTCTGGCTCCTCGTTAATGGCCTCGACAACGCCTTCCTTGGCGCACGCGATGCCGACAGCAATGGTCAGCGTGATCTGCCCGTGAGCCAGTTTGCCGCGCGCTTCGACCGCGATCAGAACAGCACCGTTAGCGAGGAAGCGCGCTGGGGTCTTGACGCGGTGCTCCAGGTGGAAACCCAGCAATACGCCACCTTCGACGAGGCTGTCGTTACCACCGCGATGACGACCACCGGCGAATTACTGGAGCGCGTCTTCAGCCCGATCTGGCCTTCCGGCGACCCCACGCCGATTATGCCGCTGATCTTATTTGCGCGCGAAGAGCGTTTTCGTAGCGAGAGCCTGGATAGTATTGGTGATGCCGCTGGTTATGTCAGCATGAACGGCCCTGCATTGACCTTCGATTTGCAGCCGACTGGGCAGCCGGCCTCTGCGCTGCTTACCCAGGTGGGTATGACTTGGTCGGCGTATTGTGCTGAGGGCGGTGCAGATGGCCCTGAATGGGCGGCCTGCAACCAGGAGGTCTACTGGAATGAACTTGAACGTCGTTTTGCCGCCAACATGGCCCAGCCCGGCGATACTGCCGACATGGCGAACGGGCGTATGGTGCTGGCTCAGCTCTATTTCCTCTCGCTGGCCCAGGGCGTCAGCCGTATTGTCGAGCGCGACGGTGCCATTCAGGCACCCGGTTACCAGCCGCTGGCCGATAACGCGACCCTGAGCCTGGTGCGCAGTGTACGCAATGGCTCGGCAGCTGCTATCAGTGGGTTGCTCAACCTGGTGATTATGGCGCGCTACGTCGACAACATCTCGGTGCTCAGCTATCTTGGTCGCTTGCTCAAGGAATTCCGCGCTGGTACCCTGGCACAAGGTGTCAGCGGTATCGGCAAAGCGCTGATCGATAAGCTCGGCTACAAAGCTGGCATTACCGTGATCGCGCTTGCTGTTACCGTTATTGTCGCCGCGCTCGTGGTCGGGGCCTACTTCCTGGTGAAGTATTATCTGGCGGGCGAATTAGGCGCAAAAATCGTCGTCGCTATCTTGATTAATGCCATCACCCTGGTGCTCTCCATCATCTTGCCCATTGTGACCGTGGTGCAGTGGGTCGGTGCGCTCCAGGCAGCGGGCATTGGCACACTTACCGCGCTTAAAAACCGTGCTCTCGGCGACTTCGGCTATCACCGGGGCCTCGAAGGCGGCCGGCATTATCGGTGCCGTTGTCGGCGTGCTCGTAGTCTGGGGCTTCTTCATCTATGCCATGGTCAGCAGCAAGACCGAGGCCTTCAGCCCCGAGTTCAATGCCGCGTTGGCCGAGGCTATAGCCGCGACGATCTATCTAATCATCCTGGCCGTGCTCTCTGCCACCGTGGTCGGCCTGATCATCGTCGGCATTATCGCGTTGATCGACGGCATTCTGCTAGCGATCTGCGAGTTGGGCGTCGACGATCTACGCAAGGTGCCAGGCCTGGATGGAGCCTGTTTCACACTGGGGACGGCCGCCACTAAGGCCATCGCCAAGCTGATCTACTCGTTCGACGTGATGGTCGATACCGACCGCGAGGAGCTGATTACCACCGGCTCGCCAAATGTTACGTTGAGCGATCCCAATCGTGGTTTTGTTGTTGGCAACCCGCTTTCTGTGCAGTTGCCAGTGACGAGCACCGTGGTACATAAATCGCCCAAGCCGGAAGACTGGATGCACATTGGGCCGTATATTTGGATGTTCTCGCAGGGCAACCTTCGCACCAGCACTTTTAGCTATAGTCTGAGCCAAAGCGACCAGACGATCGCGGTCGAGCGCAACCAGATGAACGACGCCTGGGCGCTCAGCGAAGATCGCCTCTTCGGCTTCGAGATCGCCGGGGCCGAGTTCGGCAAAACCATGTTCCGCGGCCAGGCTACCAGCACACACCCGCCGCTCACCGGATTGCTGCCTTCGGTCGGGCTTAACCAGCCGGTCGACTTCAAGCTGAACATTGGCTATGCCATCCCGGCCTACGAATGTTGGGCGGTACCAACCCCGTAGTGCCGTTCGTGCCACCCGTCATCCCAATCTGTTACACCCGCACCGTCGACGGTAACAATACCGCCAATATCAAAGACCAGCTCGTGCTTGACATTTTGCCCGCTACCATCGCCACCTTCGCAGCGAAAGTGGAAGATGGCAACGGCGGCTGGAAATTGAATTGGGACTCTCGCTTTACCACTATCGCCGACGCCGACAACGATGGCTTGCGTTCGTCATCGGTCGGCGGCCTCGACCCCGACGATGCAACTTGGGACGCCGATGGCGACGGGCTCTCCGATGCCTATGAACTCGACCGGCGCACTGATGGCCTTAGCATTTCACCCGTCAACTGGGACACCGACGGCGACGGGCTCTCCGATAAGCAGGAAGCGGAGTTTGGTACACATCCGGTGCGTGCCGACAGCGACAACGATGGTCTACTCGACAACGTCGAGCTGTACCACGAGGTCTATGCCTTCAACGGTACAACGCGCCGTGCTGAGCCCACCGGTACCTGGGCCGGCGGCTGGGATGTCGTCATCACCGGTAGCCAGCCCTACACCTTGCGCGTCAGCGGCGATGCGACGCAGGCCGATGCCGACGGCGACGGTGTAACCGATCAGGCCGAGCGCCAGTTCGCGCTCGCCACCAACGCCGCCGATCGTAGCAACCGCCTGGGCCTGCCCTACCACCCACGCATCGCCAACGAAAACCCGATCGCGATCTATACCGTCGCCAGCGACCCCGACTTGCTGGTGCGCCCCGGCCAGAGCGTGGCCTACACGACCACCGTCGTTAGCTCGGCCAGCCTGCTCACCGGCGCGGCCTTGAAGTCAGCAGCCCTGCCAGCGCTTTGCCCAGCCTGCTGCGCACCTACCCGCTCGACTTCACCGCCGCAAACACAATCACCCACCAGACCAACCTGACGATCGCGGCAAACGCGAGCAGCCAAGACGCCGAGCTGAATAGCCTGGTCAAGGCGCGCCTCGTCGGCTCAACTGGCCCGGACTTCCAGTGGCGCACGCCCACCCTCGCCAATCAGGGGACGTTTAGCGGCAAGACCGTGCGCTGGGCCAATGTGGCGGCGACAAGCCCCGACCGCCAGGACAGCTATGTGATCGCTGGGCACGCCAACGCCAACCAGGATTTCTCCATAAATGCACCCTTCTGGGATCCGCTCAACCGCGGCGACATCCTTGGCTTCGCTCAGCCGGGTGGCCAAACTGGTGCTCTGGAGAATGATGATGGCGATATCGACTATCTCCTCGGTAGCACCGGCACGGAGCTTGTCTGCGATGACGAAGGCAACTGTGTCAGCGTCTGGTCGCACTACCAGAATTGTAACCCCTTGAGGGTCAATAGCCTGACCATTCCCAATCCACGCTCGGACGAGAGCAATGGTGCCGATATTTCGATCGTGTATCAGCGCAATGCCAACTTCCTGAAGCCGGGCCAGCAGCTGCGGCAGGAGATCTACTACGGCGAAAACCTTCAGGATAGCTTTATTGCGCTCAACCGCAATCTCACAGTCTGTGATAATGGCCACATCGAGATTTGGGAGGTCGATCCCACCAGTCGTTACAAGATCGACGAGTTTGACTTCGTAGTTGGGGCCTGGACAAACGAATCAAAGAACTTCTCGGGCCGTGCGCAGGATGATGATCATCAGCGGTTCGATGAATTTCACCTTCTTAGAAAAGCACCTCTTCGATATCCAGGGCACCGTGTTTGGGGCCAGATCTTACGCCGCTCACTACACCGCGCAGCCTGACTTCGCAGACTGTTTCGTCGCTTCAGGACTTTGGGCCAGTCGTGGCTAGCGACGGCGAGAACTTCCTGGTGGCGTGGGAACGCGTCGATCATCTCTTCCCGGGCGTTGGCAGCCCTACAGCACAATCCCGTATCGTCACCCGTCTCTTCAATAGCGGCCTCAGCCCGCAGACGGTCGAAGCAGTACTGCCTATCGACTATTCGGTCACGACAACGCAGTTCTCGCCACGCCCGCGTCTCAGTATGGCTGCGACGTGGATCGGCGATGCCTACCGCGTGCTCTGGGTGCGGCCCGATGGAACCTTGCGGCGGGCCGATTTCAGCGCGACCGGTGCGCTGATTGCCGATAGTGTGCAGACGGTAGCTACCAATGCGCTCACCGCAACCCGCACGCGCCCAGCATCGCCTATGACCCAATCAGCGGCAAACATATCATCGTCTATCAGAACAATAGCGGCCAGGTTATCAGCCAGATCTTTAACGACCGCAACAATAGCAGCGCGGCGAGTGTGGTCGGCGCCGGAGCAGCACCACGTGTCCGCCTACCACCCCCACCGCACGTGCCTGGCTCATCAGCTGGCGAGCGGCAGTGCCGACTAATCCACTGCAGCTCGTGAAGCCCGATGGCACAACCCTCGTCGTCGGCGGCTCCTCACAGTTCAATTGGCCGAACCCCACCAGCGGCCAGACGGGCAACAGCCTGGCCTGCCCCGCGATCAGCTCGGTGCCGATCCTGGAACTGCCTTTTGAAGAGTTCCCCGGTGCTACCAGCTTTGCCGACCGCAGCGGCTACGGGGCGACCACGAGTTGCGCCGATGGCAATTGCCCGCAGGCCGGTGTTTTCGGGCGCGCCGAACGCGCCGCTCTCCGACTTCGCCGCCAGCTTCGACGGCAACACGCAGAGCCTGAACGTCATCGCCGGGCCGAACACACCACAGAGCGATAGATTGACCGTCGCTTTCTGGTTCCGCAGCACACAGAGCGGAGCCGCGCTTAACGCAGATTGGAACGCTATACCGGCGCTTGTGGCAACGAATGACTTTAGTATCGGTATGGCGGACGGTACATTGCGCGTTGCACTTGCCAGCGGCGGTACGGGCAACACCGGCCCAGTGGCCGATGGCGAGTGGCACTACGCTACCGCGACGTTCAGCGAAGGTCAGACACAGCTCTACCTCGATGGCAGCTTTGTCCAGTCCTTCTCGGGCGTCATCCTCAGCCCCGGCGCGCTGAACCTGGCGCTTGGGCGACAATCGAACAACAGCAACTACTTCCAGGGTAACATCGATCACTTGCAGGTCTTCCCGACTGCGCTCAGCGCTGGGGCCATCCAGGCACTTTACGAGCGTACCACACAGTCCTACTGTATGGCGACTAGCCCGGCGACGACGACGATCAATAACGCCTTCCTACGGCTCGACCAGGTCGACCGCCGCGGTGGCCTGATCACCCGCGCGGTGGTCTGACACTACGTGTCGACGGCGATGCGCCAACTTCGACGATCAGCTCGCACATCGATGGCCATACCTTCTCCGCCGATGGTGGTGCGACTACGGTGATTATCGGGGGCACTGCCAGCGATCTAAGTTCCGAGGTAGCGCAGATCGACGTGAGCGTGAACGGCGGTGCCTTTGTACGCGCCGAGGGCGGTGCGACCTGGACTTTTGCGCTTACGCTGGATGCGGGTAACCACACCATTCGTACGCGCGCCACCGACGCTGCCGGCAACCAGGAGACGCCGGGCGCGGGCATCTCGGTGACCGTCGATGGCACTGCGCCGCAAGGCAGTTTCGCCGCCAACCTGAGCCAGGAGGTACAGACGGTTCGACGTCTGAGCAGCGGCGAGTGGTTGCTCGCCCTGAGCGGTACCTTGAGTGATAACGGCAGCGGCATCGACCCTGACTCGGTGCAAGTGCTGCTGGAAGGAGCCAGCAACGATATAAGCGTAACCGAAGGAGCTGGAGCTCAGGCTGCGACCTTCAGCAACAATAGCTGGGCACTTAACTACATTCTGTCGTCGAACCTGAGCGACCCAAGCGGCGTCTATACTGCCACGCTCAGTGCAGAAGACCGCGTCGGCAACCTGTTCGAAAATCCGGTAACGGCGCGTATCACCATCGATGCTGCAGCACCGGAGCTGAGCCTCGACCCGACGCTGGCCCAGGCCGAGCTGATCACCACCACGCTCACGCTGCAGGGCTCGGCTAGCGATGCTACAGGTGTGGCGAATGCGGTGGTAAACTTCACCCCGATCGAGCAGGTCGTGGCGCTCTCCGGCACGCTGCTGCTGCTGCCCTTCGACGAAGTTGCTGACGCCGATCGCTTCGCTGACCGCGCACTCGGGCGCAACGACGCCTTCTGCACGGGCAACTGCCCAGAGGCAGGCGAAGCCGGACGTATTGGCACCGCAGCACGTTTCGAGGCCACCGATAGCGTGCGTAGCGGCCCGTCGCCTGCCCTTGTCATCGCGGGCGACGACAGCTTCAGCGTGCAGGCTTGGGTCAACACGAGTGCTTCTGTCGGCAGCATCGTCGGCGGCCTTGGTGTCGGCCCCGGCGATGTGAACGGGCGCTACACCCTGAGCCTACGCGACGGCAAGCCGGTCTTCACGATCGGCGCAATCGAGGTTGTCGCCGACAACGCGCTGGCCAGCAGCCAGTGGCAACACCTTGTCGGCGTTGTTGACCGCGCCACCGACACAGCCACACTGTATGTCAATGGTACCGCGGTCGGGGCAGAGACCTACGCGGCAAATGATGTGCTTGGGCGCGGCCCCTTCGAGGTTGGTGCTGGCTTTGCAGGTCTGGTCGACCAGATCGCCCTGATCGGTGCAGCACTTAACCCGGCACAGGTACGGGCGCTCGCCACCGCCGATAATACGCTACGTAGTACTGCCACGCTGACTCCAAACAACGCGGCGAATACAGCCTGGAGCTTAGCTGTGCCAGCTGGTATTGAGGGCCAGTACCAACTGGATGTCGACACCGCTGATACACTCGGCAACCAGGGCCAGGTTGGCAACCTCTGGCGCGTGTTGATCGACACCGCCGCGCCACGTATCAGCGCGGCATCGGCTGAGACCGGGGCGAGCTATCAGACGGCAGACGGCGGCGAAGTCGTAGAGGTTAATTATATCTACGCCGCAACCGACCGCCATCTCGCCGCCGATAGCTTCAGCGGGCCATGCAGCAATGTGCCCGAGCGCTCTTTCGCCGATCTGAGCGCGCTGGCCGAACTCTTCCCCGACCTGACCCTACGCGAAGGGCTGAGTGTAAGCTGCACTATCTGGGAGCCGGTTTCGGCTGAGCCGCCGACCGTGACGGCCTGCGATAGCTACGGCAGCTGTTCTGAGCGGTCTGTGGTGCGCGAAACGGCAGCGCGCCC